>DUVO01000141.1 GCA_012841005.1 Bacillota bacterium
CGGCAGAACGCCTGGCCTTTTCCCGGGGCCGGCAGGTAAGGGCCAGATCGCTGTAGCCCAGGGCGGCCGTTACCAAAAAGAGGGAATACACCAGTTCTTTCCCCGGCGGCGGCAGCTGCCGCGGCCGCAGCAGGGGCCACCAGTCGGGCATCGGGATCAAATCGGGGGAAGGCCCGGGCATATCCATCATTACCGCCAGCATCACCGCTACCGGAATAGGCCAGAACTTCTGTAAATTAAAACCTCCCACCAGTTCCCCCGAAGGTTTTTTGAGAATTACCGGTGTGGGATCTAAATGCCCCGTCAGGAAGATCAACAGGCTTTCCACCATGTGCAGCACTGCCACCAGGGCCAATATCTGGGGGATCTCCAGGTCGGGGAACCCAAAGATAAGATGGGAGAGGGAAACAATCCCCCCGGCATAGGCAAAGCACATGAAACGGGGGTTGAAGAGCATAAGGGCTATGGCCACCGGCCAGAGGTAAATAATACCGGCACCCGAGAGGGATACCCCCACCAAAGTCAAAAGAAAGCTGCCGGCCACGCCGCCCAAGAGGCCATAGAGAACCGACCGCCAGACCTGCTTCCCCACGGAACTGAAGGCAATCCCGAAGAGGTTTCGTTCCAGGCTGTTGATCCGCCGGTACTGGCTGTGGATTAAAATAAGAACAACCCAAAAGAGGGGACTGAAAACAACCTGGGGAAGGAGTTTGAGTATTAAAAGACCAATTTCCTGCCAGGGAAACATCCTGTATCCCCCTCCTTTTTCCCGTCCTGGACCCAGGAAAAAAGGAAAAAATTCCTTCCGTTCCCCCGGGGACATGTCTGTCTCACGAGAGGGATTCCCGGAGGAGTGCCACTGCAGCCTCCAGCTGTTCATCCCTTTCCGATTCCTGGTCATACTCCACCGTTACATCGGGAAGAATGCCCTGCTTATTGATGAAATGCCCGCCTGCAGTCATATACAGGGCCGTCGTCAGCCTTACTGCGCCAGCATCGCCCAGGGGATAAATGGTCTGGACCGATCCCTTGCCAAAGGTCTTCGTCCCGACCAAAGGAGCCCGGCCAGTATCCTGCAAGGCCCCGGCGACAATTTCCGCCGCACTGGCACTGCCGCCATCGACCAGCACGACCAGGGGCATGTCGGGACAAAGGGGCTCCTCGAAGGTATTGATCGACTGCTGCTCCCCGTCCCGGTCCCTGACGTGAAGGACTGGCTCCCCGGCAGGCAGGAAGAGCCCGGCAACCTCTACGGCGCCTTTGAGAATCCCCCCCGGATTTCGCCTCAGATCCAGGACCAGACCCTGCACCCCCTGTTTCTCAAGGGCTGCCAGGGCTTCTTTCACCTCTGCGCCAGTGTGCTCATTGAATATGCTTATCCGCAGGTACCCAATTCCCGTCTCCTCCTCTAACACCTGGGAACGCACCGAAATGATGGGAATCTGTTCCCTGACCAGGGTCACCTCCAGGAGCTCCTCACCGCGCCTGATCCCCAAATCAACCTCGGTTCCCACGGGACCGCGAATCAATTCGGCCGCCTGATCCAGGGTCAGCCCCTCCAGAGGTTCACCGTCTACGCTGGTAATAACGTCTCCTGTCTGGAGCCCGGCCGCCTCCGCCGGGGAACCGGCCATGGGCGGATCTACAATAACAATGTTGCCCTCCCAGAAGGTCATAACGACCCCAATTCCCCCGAAACTGCCCGTCACCTGGACCTGTAACTTCCGGTAATTCTCAGGGCTGAGGTATTCACTGTAGGGGTCCTCCAGGGCTTCTACCAAACCCTGCAGTGCCCCTTGCTGCAGCGCCCTGTCATCAACCTCCTGGACATATCGTTCCCTGACCAGGCTGTAGGCATCAACCAGGGACCCCATCTGATCGATGGTATCCTGGGCGGCCTGGTATTTTAAAAGCAATTCACTGTACTCGGCCGCCATTACAATGAGAAGCAAAAAAATCAGCCCACTAACCACTATTCTGGGCATTCTGGGCCATCTGGACATTTCATCACCCTTCCCCCGCTGGTGTAAACGCAGAAATTGTCCCGGCAAAAGGCTATTTTCTACAGTATATGCCGCCGGTATAGTTGCTATCCCCGGAGCCAAACGGCCCCGGGGATAGCATAAGCGCACTGCCCACCTGGTAGATTATACGGACCCGATCCGCCCTCCCTGTCTTAGGGCAGCCAGTCCATGGGGTTCACAGGGGAACCGTTGACCCGCACTTCAAAGTGGACGTGGGGACCGGTACTTAAGCCGGTACTCCCAACCCGGGCAATGGTCTGCCCCCTGATCACTGTATCTCCGGCCTTTACCAGAAGAGCGGAATTATGGCCATAGAGGGTAGAAATACCCCCGCCGTGGTCTATGATAACCGTATTGCCGTACCCACCCTGGGGCCCCGAAAAGAGAACGGTTCCCGGTGCAGCGGCGTAGACCGCCTGCCCGTGGGGAGCGACGATGTCTAGCCCGCTGTGCATCCTGTTGGTCCCCAGAATGGGGTGGTGCCGCATGCCAAAGGGAGAACTGATCCGCCGCGTCGGTCCTGTAGGCCACTGCATAGCCCCCTTCCCGGGAGAAACCAGGGCCTCTCCGCTCCTCTCCTGCTGCAAGCGCCGGATCATTTCTTCCAACTTCCGGGAGGTGCGTTCCAACTCATCGAGGGCCGCCTCATAGACATCCTTCTCGGCCTGGATCTTCTCCAAAAGCTGTTCCCGCTGGGCTGCGTCGGCCTCTATCTGGGCCTTCTTCGCCTCCGCCTGCTGCTGCAGGGTCAGCAAACGCTCCCGCTGCTCTTCCAGTTCCGCCTTCTTCTGGGCAATTTCCTCCCGCTTCTGCTGGATGCTCTCCAGCAGGACCACATCCTGGCTGATTATATCCTGCATCAGGTCGGCCCGGTTCAAGAAATCGGAAAAATCCGTGGCCGAGAGGAGCACGTCCAAATATGTAACCGTACCGTTTTCATACAGGGCCCGGAGACGGTTTCCCAGGATTTCCACCTGGCGTTCCAATTCGGCTTCTGCTTCCGCCAAAGCCCTGGTGGTCTCGCTTATTTGGTTTTCTGTTGCCTTCAGTTCCTTTTCCAGCCGGGCCAGTTCCCGCTGGGCTTGCTCCAACCTCTGTTCCAGGACAGATAATTCCTCCAGCACACCCCGTTCCTGGCGGCGGACACTGCCCAGACGGCTTTCTGTCTCCCGAATTTGTTCCTGGAGCCGCTGGAGCTCATCATATTTTTCTTCCAGTTCATCGGTTGCAAAAACAGTCCCGGTTAAAACCAGCATGGTCGCCACCAGCAGGGCGGCCAGAACCCGAAGTATCCTGGGCAAGGTTTGTCCCTCCTTACAATGATAATCATTCACGGATAATCATTCACGCTCCCGCATGCCCTCGCCGGTTTCCCTCAGCTTCAGCCTCTCCTTGGCTGCCGCCAACAGCTTTTCCCGGCAAGGCTCTTTGTCCCGCAGGCATCTATACCCTTTCGACCTACCGCAATATTTGTCAGAGCCTGCCTATACCCGTAAGAAGCGCCGCAGTGATACCAGGCTGCCAAAGGCCCCGACTATAAAGCCCAGGCCCAGGAGCAGCAAGGACAGGGGCTTTATGATTCCTTCCGGCGAAACAACGGGTACAAAGGGCAGGCTGCTGTAAATGCTGGCTACCGCCCAGTTGTAAAGCCTGGTTAAAACCAGCAGGGAGACTAAAGTTCCCAGTATCCCCAGCAGGATCCCTTCCAGGATGAAGGGCCAGCGGATAAACCAATCTGTGGCCCCCACCAGTTTCATAATCCCAATCTCCCGGCGCCGGGCAAAGACCGTCAGCCTGATGGTATTGGAGATTAAAAATACC
>DUVO01000188.1 GCA_012841005.1 Bacillota bacterium
AGATGTAGTCGGGGTCCCGCCATTTGGGGTCCCGCAGATCGACTTCATCGGCAAAATCGGGGTGGAGGATGCCGACTGCGCCGCCGGTGAAAAAGAGACTGGCAATGTCAACTTCCTTGCTGCGCAAGGCCTGGTCCAGAACAATGCCCGAGCCAAGCCGAGGAATTACCTCCACATTGTAATCTGTCTGATCTTCAATTAGGGCTTCGGCAACGTAGGCCATGATAATAACCTCGGCATAGTTCTGGGCGCCTATCTTGAGGGTTATGTCTTTTTCCTTTGGTGTACAGCCTCCCAGTACAAAGGCGAAAGAAACAAGAATCAGCAATAAAATACTGACGGTGCCGGTAAAGTCTCTCTTAGTTTTCATTTGGTAGCCTCCTTTACACTCTTTTTCGCAAACCCCTTGGTGTCAACCAGTTTTCCAGATGCCCCAGGACAAAGTCGGCCGACAGGGCCAGCAGGGCGGCAGGTATAGCGCCGCTGAGAATGAGATTATAGTTGATATTGGTCAAACCGGCCCAGATCAGTTGACCCAGGCCCCCTCCGCCGATAAAGGCGGCCAGGGTAGCCCAGCCGATGAGGATCACGTAAGTGGTACGGACTCCGGCCAGAATGAAAGTGAGGGCAATGGGCAGTTCTATGGAATAGAGAAGTTGAAAGTCGGTCATACCCATGCCCCGGCCGGCCTCGATGAGAGAAGGCGGTACCCTCTTGATTCCGGTATAGGTGTTCCTCATGATGGGCATGAGGGCATAAAGGAAGAGGGCGGCGATTGCCGGTTTATTGCCAATACCCAGCACCGGCAGCATAAAGGCCAGAAGGGCCAAACTGGGAATAGTCATTATTATGTTAGCAGTTCCCAATACCGGTTGGGCCAGCTTCTCCTGGCGGGTGAGGATAATCCCCAGAGGGATTGCGACCAGGAGGGCCAGGAGCAGGGCGGTAGTGGCAATGCTGAGGTGTTCAATAGTTCGGATGGCGATCCGATCCAGGTTGTTTAGCATGTAGGTTAATATTTTCATGTTTATCCCCCCTGCGGCTTACATATAATCCAGGATAAAGTTGACAACACAGGACCTGGTTACGATTCCCTTTAAACGACCTTCCTGTCCCACTACCGGGACAAAGCGGATCCCCCTGTCGACCATAAGCTTGACTACCGTTTTAACATTGTCATCTTCCCTTGCAGTCGGTTGTTCCCGCATAATCTCATGAAGCTTATTTTTTTTCGATAAGTTGACTTGGATATCTTGCACATCGACTACGCCGAGGAATTTATCATCATTATCGGTTATGAGCAGACTATCTACCCCTGCTTCCCGCATGGTTGCCAAGCCCTGCCGTAGCCCCTTGTAATATTCCATTTTGACAGGTTTCTTTAACATGACTTCCGCTACTGTGACCTGTTCCGGGCGCCGGACCAGGCGTTCTTCTCCAATGAAATTGCGGACAAAATCATTGACTGGCTGTTGGAGGATTTCTTCCGGAGTTGCCGCCTGGATGATATGCCCGTCTTTCATAATAACGATCCGGTCAGCAATCTTCAAAGCCTCATCCATATCATGAGTGACAAAGATGATGGTCTTGTGGAGCTTTTGCTGGAGGCGTTTCAATTCATCTTGGAGCTGGTCCCTGGTAATGGGGTCAGGGCGCCGAAGGGTTCATCCATCAGCATAACTTCCGGTTCGGCAGCCAGGGCCCGGAGCACGCCGATGCGCTGCTGCTGCCCACCGCTCAGTTCGTTGGGAAAGCGATTGCGGAACAATTCCGGCTCCATGTTCACCATGTTGAGAAGTTCATCAACCCTTTTGGTCACATCTTCCCGATTCCATTTCTTGAGGCGGGGGACGACGGCGATGTTTCCCGCTACCGTTTTGTGGGGGAAGAGGGCAATATCCTGGATGACATATCCAATCTGCCGCCTTAGTTCCACCGGGTCCAGTTTGTCTGTATCGAATCCATCGAGGTAGATTTTCCCCGAACTTGGTTGGATCAAGCGATTGACCATTTTCAAGGTGGTGGTTTTACCGCAACCGCTGGGGCCAATCAGGACAACAAGTTCCCCCTTACCTACCTTTAAGTTGATATTATCGACGGCTTTGTAATTTCCCGGGTATACTTTTGTTACATCTTCAAAGATTACCATTGTTGGCGCACCTCCTATAACTTGCCCCGCAGGATCTACCATAACTCCCTCTACTAACAACCTAATATAATATTTACAGGTTGTCAAGAAGAAAAAAAGGCCCCGCGGGCTCAAAAATTTCCTCATTCGCCATCAGACATGGTCATATAAGCTTTATTTAATATGGAAAAAAATTACCCTAAAGGTACTAAAGGGAAGGGGATGGAGGGTAGGGTATATGAAGTTAATAGAAACAAGTTCCCGCTGAGGGATAAATCGGAAAAATATGTAATTTAACCACAGAAAGGGGTATTGTCTAACTCCCTTTATTCTTCTTCGGGGGGAAGCAAGTAATTGACATTGGCCACATGCTGATTCATGGCCTCCTGGGCCTGCTCGGGGTTACGGGCCTGCAGAGCGGTCAAAATAGCCTTGTGTTCCTTTAGAGATTGTTGGAGCCTGCCGGGGACCTTTAAAGATTTTGTCCTCGCCCGTTGGATATAATGCATAAAGCTACCTAAAGCCTGTTTCAAGGGCCGGCTTTTGCTGGCTTCCAGGATCAAACTGTGGAGTCGGGTATCGAGGGCAGTAACTTGTTCCACATCTTCCTTGCCGGTGTAAAACTCGATCAGGTCCACGACTTCAGCGATGCTTTCCAATTCTTCGGGAGTTGCCCGGCTAGCGGCCCAGTATGCGGCTACTCCTTCAATAAGTCTTCGGATGACATAGATATCCTGGATATCCTGGTTGCTGATTCCCAGGACAACTACACCCCGGTTGGGTTCGTAGCTGACGAGCCCTTCCTGCTCCAATTGGAGCAGGGCTTCCCTGATGGGTGTTCTGGAAACACCGAATTCCTCGGCCAGTTTAAGTTCAACGAGATTGTCCCCTGCCTTATACTCACCGGTGATAATTTTATCCCTGATTTCAGTATAGATACGCCCCCGTAAAGAGTAATCTGGTGCGTTCCCACGGAGTTTTGCCCTTTTGCCCAAGGGAAATCCCTCCCCTTAAGGTATACTTCATAATATTCCATTCTCATTCTATGCCAAAGGTACCCATTTGGCAAGTCAAATAGCAAAACACCGGACCTGCTGTCCGGTGCTATGATGGGGGGCGCAACTTGGCCGAAGTCAGCTTTTCAGCAAGGCTTTGCACAGGGCGGCCGTATACTGGGTGGTGGTAGCACAACCTCCCAAATCAGGGGTCAACCGGGTTCCTTCTTTCAGCACTGTTTCTACCGCCTGCCGGATCCTCCTTGCGGCCTCCCTTTCCCCCAGATGCTCCAACATAATGACTGAAGACAGGATGAGGGCCGTAGGGTTGGCCTGGTTTTTCCCGGCGAGATCCGGGGCACTGCCGTGGACTGCTTCAAAAATGCTGCATTCCCGGCCGATATTTGCCCCCGGTACAAGTCCCAGGCCGCCCACAAAACCACTGCAGAGATCGGAAACAATATCACCGTACAGGTTGGGGAGGACCAGGATGTCAAACTGGTGGGGGTTCTGGACCAGCTGGAGGCAGAGATTGTCGATAATGATCTCTTCATAGGCTATAGAGGGAAAGGCCTGGGCTATATCACGGCAGCAGGCTAAGAAAAGGCCATCGGTCTTCTTTAAAATATTGGCTTTGTGAACGGCGGTGACTTTCTTCCGTCCCCTTTTGGCGGCGTAAGCAAAGGCAAACTCAGCGATCCGGTGGGAAGCGGCCCTGGTAATAATCCTGGTTGCCACGACAGCATCAGGGCCTGCGGGAAATTCAACTCCCCCATAGAGGCCTTCGGTGTTTTCCCTGATGATGACCAGATCGATATTTTCATACCTGGTATTGACCCCGGGCAGGCTCTGGACCGGACGCAGGTTGCAGTAGAGGTCGAGTTTTTTCCGGAGGGAGACATTGACACTGGGGAATCCTCCGGCAACGGGGGTAGTTACAGGGCCCTTCAGGGCTACTTTGTTTTTGGTGACAGAATCCAGCACCTGCTGGGGGAGTGGAGTACCGAATTCCTCGATGGCGGCGGTACCCGCCGCTACAGTCTCCCAGTTGATGGATACCCCGGCGGCCACAATAACCTCACAGGCGGCTGCCGTTACTTCGGGGCCGATTCCGTCGCCGGGTATTAAGGTTACTGTATGCATTTATTATCAACATCCCTTCCTGCGGTTAGTTTGCCCTTGGTAAAATTGAGGAGTCCGCCGGCCAGGAGAATTTCCCGCTCCCGGGGAGAAAGGGCGATGGTGAGGGATATTTCCTGACCGGTGGTCAGGTTCTTGCATGTTAGTGTTTCTTCCCCGGCGGCTATCTTTTCCCGCAAGGAAGGGATGAGGAGCCGGTCACCGGGGGTAAAGCTTTTGTAGTCATCCCCCCTGGTCAGCAGAAGGGGGAGAATGCCTGAGTTAATCAGATTGGCCCTGTGGATCCGGGCAAAGGATTTAGCAATGATTCCCCTTATCCCCAGGTACAGGGGGGCAAGTGCGGCGTGTTCACGGCTGGAGCCCTGGCCATAGTTTTCCCCGGCCACGATAAAACCGCCTTCGGCTGCCTGGGCCCTAGCTGCGAAACTGGGGTCGATGTTGGCATAACAGTACTGGGCCAGGGCGGGCACATTGGAACGCAAGGGGAGGATCTTGGCCCCGGCGGGCATGATATCGTCGGTACTGATATTATCCCCTACTTGCAGGAGAACAGAACCTGCCAATTCCTCTGCCGGAGGGCTGGCCACGGGGCAAGGTTTGATATTCGGTCCCCTGATTATGGGCTGGTTGGGGTTATGGACGCCACGATTTCCCTCGTCTTCAATGCAATAACGGGCCGGTTCTGTTATGTGAATGGTCTCACCCAGGGTGCGGGGATCGGTAATGTAACCGGTCAGGGCGCTGGCGGCTGCTGTCTCCGGGCTGGCCAGGTAAACCCCGGCGCTGGCGGTGCCGCAGCGTCCCCGGAAATTGCGGTTAAAGGTCCGCAGGGAAACTGAATCGGAGGCGGGGGCCTGTCCCATGCCGATACAGGGGCCGCAGGCGCTTTCGAGAATCCTGGCCCCTGCCGCGAGCAGTTTTTCCAGGGAACCATAGGCGGCCAGCATACGATATACCTGGCGGGAACCGGGGATAACCACCAGGTCGACACCGGGGGCCACCCTTCTGCCCTTCAGGATTTCCGCTACCCGGGTAAGATCTTCATAGGAAGAGTTTGTACAGCTGCCGATAATCACCTGCTGCACAGGGATATCATGCAGCCGGGCCACCGGGGCTACATTGTCGGGGCTGTGGGGCTGGGCCACCAGTGGTTCCAGGCGGGAGAGATCCAACCGGTATGTTTTTTCATAGGCTGCGTCGGGATCGGCGCTGAGGGGTTGCCAGTCCGACTCCCGGTTCTGGCGCTTCAGATATTCCCTGGTCTGGCAGTCGCTGGGGAAAATCGAGGTGGTGCAGCCCGTCTCTGCCCCCATGTTGGCGATGGTAGCCCGTTGGGGGGCGGTCAGGTTTTGCACGCCAGGGCCCGTGTATTCCAGAATTTTACCCACCCCTCCCTTGACTCCCAGGCGCCGGATTATTTCCAGGATTATATCCTTGGCCGCGACCCACGGGGGGAGAGTGCCTTCCAGCTGGATGCTGACGATAGCAGGCATGGTTAAATAATAGGGTTCTCCCGCCAGGGCAACGGCTATATTGAGGCCTCCAGCTCCGATGGCTAGCATCCCCAGTCCCCCCGCCGTGGGAGTGTGGTTGTCAGAGCCCAGAAGGGTTTGGCCGGGAATACCGTAGCGTTCCAGGTGGAGCTGGTGGCAGATGCCGCTGCCAGGGGGAGAGAAGGTGAGTCCATACCGGACGGCCACTGAGCGGAGGTAGAGGTGATCATCGGCATTTTCAAATCCTGTTTGCAGGGTATTATGATCCACATAGGATAGAGCCACCCTTGGTTTTACCCGTTCCAAACCAAGGGTTTCCCACTGCAGGTAGGCAAGGGTGCCTGTGGCATCCTGGGTTAAGGTCTGATCGATGAAGAGGGCGATTTCCTGGCCTGGTACCGGTGTGCCTGCAGCCAGGTGGCTGGCTATTATTTTCTCTGTCAGTGTGAGGGCCACTATAGTTTACCTCCATCATGGTAAGATTTAGGCTGATATTTTCCGTTCTTGCATCAGGTCTTCATACAGGCCGATAAGTTCTGGATCGGTAAGGCTGCGTTTTAAGTCCACGGCGTATTCCCTGACCCGGGGAAGCAGTTCCCGGGCTGTTTTTTCGTCGATATTGAATCCCAGGGTATGGAGTTTGTTAATTATGGCTGCGGTGCCCGAGTGCTTGCCGATGATAATGTGACGGTTTAGGCCAACCTCTTCGGGAGCAAAAGCTTCATAGGTTCTGGGATCCTTCAGGGCACCATCAACATGGATACCCGATTCATGGGTGAATATATTATTGCCGACAATTGCCTTCTGGACGGGGAGAGGGCGACCGGAAGCCATGGCGGCATACTCGGAGAGTTCCTTTAGCTTGGCTGTCTTCACTCCGGTTTCATAATTGTAGAGGTAGTGCAGGGCCATGACCACTTCCTCCAGGGGGGCATTGCCGGCCCTCTCTCCCAGGCCGTTTATGGTTACACCCACATAAGTTGCACCGGCTGTTACCCCGGCAAGGGCATTGGCAGTTGCCAGACCAAAATCATTGTGGGTATGCATCTCTATGGGCAGATCCGGTAGGGCTTGGTGAAGGGCCTGGATCCGTTCATAGGTGCTTTGGGGGTTCAGGAGTCCAATTGTGTCACAAAAGCGGAACCGGTCGGCACCGGCGGCAAGACCGGTTTTGGCGAACTGGACCAGGAAATCGAAATCGGAACGGGATGCGTCTTCGGCATTTATAGAAACGTATAAGCCTGCCTTCTTGGCAAATTCTGTGGCGGCAGCTATGCTTTCCAAAACCCATTCCCTGGTTTTGCCCAGTTTATTTTTAATATGAAGGTCTGAGGTGGCGATGGAAATGGCTACGGCATCGACCCCGCAGTCAAGGGAGTGTTTCAGATCGGAAAGTACAGCCCTGTTCCAGGCCATAATGCTGGCCCGGCGGCAGCATTGGGCAATGGTGCGTATACTTTCCTTTTCTGCGCCTCCCATGGCCGGGATGCCGACCTCGATCTGGTCTACTCCGATATCCTCCAGCATACGAGCCAGACGTATTTTTTCCTGGTTGGAAAAGACAACACCGGCAGTTTGTTCCCCGTCCCTCAGGGTAGTATCAACAATTTTAATGCGTTTCCGGGCGGTGGTCATGCTGGTCACTCCTTTTTTATTTGGTGAAATACTCTTCCTTGCGGCCATATGCCGTGCACTGGTATTATGGAATAATTGTATACAAGTATATAATCCCTGTCAAGACATTTGTTGCAATAATTTTCGCCCGGGAA
>DUVO01000135.1 GCA_012841005.1 Bacillota bacterium
CCCCCAGCTTAACCCCGGCCGCTTCGGCCAATACCCTTGCTTTCTGGGCCGCATTCTTCACCGCTTCGATTAGTGCCTGCTGCCGCAGGGGTTCAGGGTCGGCTATGGTAAAGCTAAGCCGGAAGGAGGCATGGCTTTTGGTCTGACTTAACCTCTGCATGATCTTTTTCAAATAATCCTTATCAAAGGGGAATTGTACTTTCAACTTGTGGGAAGCCTTGTATCCCCTGAAGATACGCCTTCTGTCAACCCAATCGAAGATGGTGTCGATGTCAAAATGAAAGGTTTTGGGTTCTCATTTTCTATCCCCAGGGATATCAATTCTTTCTTTAAAATACCCGTCCGCTCGGCCAGCATCTCTGCACATTCCTCATAATAGTAACTTTCGCTTTCAAGGTTCGTCCCTTTTCCGCTCCTTGGCTCCCAGGGTGAAACAGCAAAGCTCGATTTTGTATTGATTCTGGTGGAAAGTTCCTTCGGGTTTTTGGAGCCAAAATTTTTTGGCCGAAATATATTAAAACATTGGAATATACTGAAATCAGCGGTATAATTATACCAATGAATGATGTCAACGGGGCTGAATATCTGAAACCATAAGGAGCGAGGGGAAAGGGGGGAATAATATGGACGGCAGGGAAAAAAACATTATAGCTTCCTTTCAAGGGCATTTTGCGAAAGAGCTCCTTGCCAATATGATTGAGTTTTTCCCATATCCCATCCAAGTTTTCGCCCTTGATGGGACAGCAGTGTTGATTAACAAAGCGACGCTTGAGATGATAGGCATCAGGAGCAGAGAATCCCACGTGGGCAAATACAATGTATTTGAAGACCCCATAGTGCATGGGGTTGGTGCTGTGGAGCAGGTTAGGCAGGTATTGGCGGGTAAAACGGTATATCTCACCGATTTCAATGCATCCTATCAGGATATGATCAAGTATTTTAATGTGAAAGACAGGGATATCCAGACCATAGTCTCAGATATTACCTGTTTCCCCCTGCTAAATTCTGCCGGTTATGTCGAATGCTTTGCTGCTCTTTTTATCTTCAAAAATATATACCGGGGGAAAGAAGAAATTCTACGGGGCAAACAGTATATAGAAACCCATTGGCTGGAACCCTTTGATGCCGACAAAACGGCAAAGGCGGCCTGCCTCAGCAAGTCACATTTTACCAAGTTGTTTAAGAAGCATACCGGCGTAACGCCCCACGAATATTATATCGGTTATAAAATAAGCAAATTGAAGGAGAAGCTGCTGGATACGAATCTTTCCATAGCCCAGGCCTTTGCTGCCTGCAATATGAACTATAATGGCTATGCCGCGAGATTATTTAAAGAGAGGGTGGGCGTTTCCCCTTCTGTATACCGGAAAGTGTCTGATTCGCATGACTTAAATAATAAAGGAGATGAGAAGACGCCGGTGTTTCTGACTACAAATGAAAACCGGCGGTGACGCAAATTCCAATAGCAATATCTCATCCAAAACCTGCCAACGACTTGTAAGGTGGGTTTTTTATTTTACACCCAATCTCTAAACAATATTTTCCTTACTAATTATGAGCATATTCAACCTATTCTGTTGATCGGCCTGTTAATACAATACTACTAGCAGAGCCGCATTTGCTTGGAGAAGGGCGCAATAGAATGTCGGGCCCCGGCTGTAAGGAAAAGAAGAGAGGGGGATAGAAAAGTGAAGAAAATACTGGCTTTATCCTTGCTATTGGTGCTTATTATTTCCCTGGCAGGCTGTGGAGTGAAAAAGAAAATTGAAGAGAAAGCCAGCGAAAAAATTGCGGAAACACTTATTGAAAAAGCGGTCGGCGATAAGGATACCAAGGTAGATATTGCTGGAGATACAATTAAAATTACAGATTCAGCTGGCGGTGAGGTTAGCTTAGGTGGCACTGAATGGCCGGAAGTTGATGGTCTCCCGGAGTTTAAGGGCGGCAGTATCATCAGTGCAGCTAAAGACGGTGAAGGTAATGTAATGGTAATTCTGGAAGAGGTGGAAGAGAAGGATTATAATAACTATGTAGATAGCATCAGCAAGGATTTTACAGAGAATGTCACCCAAGTAGAATCCGAAGATTATCTACTGTATGAAGGCAAAAACTCCCAGGGATATTCTGTGGCAGTACAATACTTTCGTGGGGATAAAACACTTTCGATTATTGGAAAAAATGATGGCCAGTAGGTCTGAAAAAGAAAGGAGGGCTATTGTTTATGGGTAAGGCCCATGAGATCGATTACCAGATCTATGGCGATGATATGCAGTTTGTA
>DUVO01000004.1 GCA_012841005.1 Bacillota bacterium
CAAGATTTCGTCCATAGCCCGGGTCACCCGGGCAAGTTCAGACTCAGGGACATCAAAGACCGTCCCGGCCGGGTATAAGGGTTCAACCCGACAGTAATCGGGGAGACGATCGTCTTTTGGGGAAAAACCTGCCCTCCGGTTAAATTCCCTTTCCCAGCCTAAAACCTGCCGCCCCAGTTTCTCCAAGTCGGCCAACTGTGCGGGTGCCCCTTCCAGCGCCCCGAGGATTTCACCCAGTATATCAATCCTCTGCCCCAAACAGGGCATAAGGAAAAGACAGGTTCCCAGGGTATCGCACATGGCCGCACTAATTTGAGCCTTTAATGATTCCCGGGCCTGTCCCTGGGGTCGATGATGATTTATTTTCGCCCGCAATGTATGGCCGGCAGTATGATCGGCCCCCTGGGGAGAAGTCGCAAATGTCACGCCAACCCCCTTCAGAGCCCGGGGATCATAAGCCGGAAAAGCCTGACCCTTTACGGCAGGAACCCTTTTTACCCCCAGAACGTCTGCTGTTACTACAACCCCATCGACAACCCAGGCAAAGGGACCCTTCCTAAAAGCCGCCTCCTTGAGAACACGGGCAATAGCCCTGGCATCACCCCAGGGGATTTTTCCCTTCTCCATGAGCAGGGCCAGGGAAGCACCGGCCTCAACTACATCTATGCCCAGATCGTTACAGAGGCGGTACAGGGAAGCAATTTCATCTAAATTGGCCAGGCTGAGATTGGGGCCAAGACTGGCTACCGGTTGATAATTGAGGGGTGCTGCCAGTTCCCTCCCCTGGGAATCGGGAAAAATGTTGGAACAGCAGATAAGGCAGCCGGGAACACAGGCAGCCGTAGGTCTTCCTTCGCCGCCCCTGGTGAGAATGAGCTGGCGGAATGGTTCACCACCCATTTGGGCTGCTGGACCAAAATAACCGCGGCGGTAATTGCGGGTCGGCAGACAGCCAAGGTTATTGGCCAGGTCCATGGTCTGCATGGTGCCTAAATTCCTGTAACTTTTGCATTGGACACTACCGGTAACAATCCTCCGATAGGTCACCAGGGCTTTTTCCCACCTTCGCCTGTCCTTTACTTGCCTGGCGGGATAGGTTCCCGGTAGAATAACTACTGCTTTTATCCCTTTGCTACCCATCAGTGCCCCCATCCCGCCCCGGCCGTTTACCCGGCAAGAACGCCCCGTCAAGTCGGTATTTAGGGCTGCTGCCGCCAGAGCTTGACTTTCACCGGCCGGACCTATACAGAGGACGGCCGCCTCATTTCCGTATTTTTTCTGGAGTAAGGCAGTCACCTCAGAGGTAACCTTATCCCGGAGGGAATCACCCGGGAGCAGCTCTGCCCCTGTCGGGCCTATAACCAAAACCGACAACTCCCCTGCCGGCGGCTTACCTTCAACTACAATGGCTCCTACGCCCAACCTCCCCAGGGCGAGACCGGTAATACCGCCACTATTGCTCTCCTTGATGCCACCGGTAAGGGGGCTTTTCCCTCCCAGGGATAGCCGCTCTGCCGAAGGGACCACACCTCCGGCCAACACTCCCGGGGTAATTACCAGGCGATTGTCGGCCGACAAGGGGCAACATAAAGGATCAATTTCCGAAAGGGCTAAACGGGCAATCAGTCCCCTTCCCCCGAGACCCCGGTACTCCCGGGGCCATTTTTCCCGGAAAACACCCTTGGTTTTCATATCCACGCGGAGGAGACACTTCACTACTCGACCCACCTTTTTCCCTTTATTTTGCCTCCTTCTCCTTCTAGTTACACCGAAAGACTGATACTGTTTTAAAATAAAAAGGACGATTAATTTGTACATGACAAATTAACCGTCCCTTCTTCCCGGTTAAGTCACTTAATCTTCCCCAGCATAACTGCAGTCACCTTATCCATGGCCCCGCCCTGCCCCGGCCGGTTCTCCCCAAACCCCTCTGCCATTAATCACTCGCTGTCAATTGAAATTCCTCTGAGCACCTTTCTCAATATTGTTCATCGGAAGATTCTCCTTCTGCGGCGCAAGAGTTCATCCAGCAATACAACAAACAAAAGGGCGCGGAGCAAGCGGCGCTGCTGGGACTCGACTTCAGCAGCCTCTTCCCCTTCTCCCCCTTCACCAGACCAGCGCCACCGCCGTTCAACCTCGGCAACCATCTCTTCGATCATAGTCCGGGGAGGAACAGGATAACGCCAGGGATCATCCCTTTCATTCAAAACCTGTTCTAATACCGGGTATACCTCATGGTAAATTGACGGGTAATATGACCACATGCGCCGTTCAATACTCTCATAATCCATCTGCCACCTATCACCAGGAAAACCGGCCCCACCCGGATAGCCTGGATACATGGGATAACCGGGATAACCCGGGCCTGGTGCATTGTACCAGTACATTATCTTACCCCCTTCCTAAAACTTCTATATTTCATTTTATTCTCCCTGGAGGCAATGGTTACTGTCCCTGAACCAACAGGGTCGTCTGCTAAAGATAAACCGGTGGTTACACCACCGGCAGCCCCAGAACCCTTTGCCTTCAAGCTTCAGATTTAACCTGCAATTCATTGTGCAATTCTTGCAGGGCCCTTTTTTCAATCCTGGACACATAAGACCGTGAGATACCCAGCATCTTTGAAATCTCCCTCTGGGTTTTCTTAATCCCATCCCGGAGGCCGTAACGTAATTCCAGTACCTTCCTTTCCCGCCTGCCCAGCTTTTTGATCTTTTCCAAGAGCTTTTGCTGTTCAAATCTAACTTCGATCAGTTCAGGAACAGCATCGACGCTGGTACCCAAAATTTCCATCAGGCTTATTTCGTTACCTTCTTTGTCAACCCCTATGGGTTCATAGAGGGACACTTCACTCCTGGTACGCCGCGTAGTGCGAAGGAACATGAGAATTTCATTTTCAATACAACGGGCTGCATAGGTTGCCAGGCGGGTTCCCTGGGTCCGGTCAAAGGTGTTAATAGCCTTTATAAGACCTATGGTACCTATAGAGATCAGATCATCAATATCTTCACCTGTATTATCAAACTTTTTGACAATGTGGGCAACTAAACGCAGATTTCTTTCTACCAACAAGTCCCGTGCAATTTCATCCCCCTGTTCCATCTGCAACAGGTATTTTTGTTCTTCTTCCTCGGAAAAAGGAAGGGGAAAGGCGTTGCTGCTTGTAACATATGATACCAGGAGCATCAAGCCTTTTACAAGGGAAAGGGCAAATGCCGCCACAGGTAGGGGAACCACAAACTTCACCTCCAGTAGGGATTTGGTCTGCGTTTTTATCCTATGGTTTCCCTACATTTTTTGTGCTTGTCCCAGGGGAAGTATTTTCAGGGAACTTTCCTAGCAAAAGGGAATTTAGGGGGCTTTTTTGTAACATCACACACCCGCCAATCAATCCAGTTGCCCTTCCCTCATAGTATCCAATCTAATCCATAACTGGGGACTGGATTGGTGCCTTCAATTCATCAACGGGTAGCTCGGCAAAAACCCTGCTGAGGATAGCATTGAAGACTGGGGTAGCCACTTTCCCTCCGTTTCCCCCTTCCTCCACTAAAACTACCACCGCTAACAATGGTTCTTCCAAGGGGGCAAATCCGGCAAACCACGCATGGCTGAGTAACTCTCCTCCTCCATCGCGTTTTCCTGTCTCCGCCGTCCCCGTCTTCCCACCACAGCTGAACAAGGGGCTTACTGCCGCGGTCCCGGTCCCTGCTTCAACCGTTCCGCGAAAGACCTCATGGAGAGCGGCGGCAGTACTGGCTGATAATACCCTTCTTTCCCTTTTTTCCTGGTCTGGTTTATCTACGGGACCGCTATGAATCAACTGCAATGGGATAAAAGAACCTCCATTGGCAACCGCTTGGGTTACCTGGGCCACCTGCAGGGGGGTAACCAGAACAGGGCCCTGCCCCAGGGAGATATTTGCCAGGTCCCCCAGATAAGGGATATCATCGGCTAGATACCCCTCCTTTTCTTCCTGCAACCCCAAGATAGCCACACCTATTCCCAGACGGCGGCTGTAATTCAATAGCCTTTCGCTGCCGATCCTTTGGGCCAGGGCTATGAACACGGGATTGCAGGATTCGGCAAAGGCTTCCCCCAGGGTTAAAGAACCATGTCCTCCCTCCCTGTATTGGTGACACCGAAAAATTTGCTCACCCACTGCTATAGAACCCCCACAGTAGAACTCCTCTTCTAAATGGGCCAAACCTTCTTCCAGGGCGGCAGCAAGGACTATAATCTTAAATAGAGAGCCGGGTGGATAATTGCGCAAGGCCCTATTCATAAGACAGGCATCAGTCTTGTCAAGATAGTCCTCGATCTTGTCCTGGCGGTAGTTGGGACGGCTGGCCAGGGCTAGGATTTCCCCGGTCTGGACTTGCACAACAACCACAGCACCCGCTTCAACCCTTTCCTCCATCACTTCCTCCACAATGCGCTGGAGCCGGGCATCGATGGTCAGAACTAGATCCCCCTGGCCGGCCTTTCCCTTGCAAACCTGCTGCAATCCGAGGCCAGGAATAACTTCACCATTGGCATCGACCCAAGCTACCAGGTCAAGTTCCTGGCCCCTTTGCAAATAGTAATTATAGTATCTTTCTAATCCCGCAACACCCTTATTTTCACCTTTCTGTACATACCCGATTAAATGCCGGGCCAAAGCCATGCTCCCATAGCGGTCTTCCTTCTGCAGGAGAAAAACTCCCGGAAAGGAGCCGGCGGCAAATACCTCCAGGGCAGGAACAACCCGATCCACTTCAATTTGGAAAGGCTGCCCCTTATCTAAAAGAGAATATAGTTGCTCCCGTTCCCGACCGAGGAAAGCAGCCAACTCCCGGGCAGTTGTTGCTTTATCTTCCACCAGCGTGGGAAACACCACCAGTACAGGCTGTCTTTCGGCTGCAGTTAAGGAAACCATATTCCTGTCGTAGATATGGCCCCTGGGCTGATTCAAAACCAGCGTCTGCCCCTGTTGACGCACTGCCCGGGCTTGCAATTCAGGGCCCAGCCACAGCTGGATTCGTACCAGTTGCAGGCCCAATATACCAAAACCCAAGGTCAGCAGCAGTCCCAGGGCGAGAATTCTCTTCCTTGATTTTCCCATATGGCAACCTCCTGCGTCAGGAACTCCTCTCTTTTTATAACCGGAAAACAAGCTAACTATACATAAAAACCAATTCAGGATTTTGCCTGTCAGTCACCTGCCTCACTCCGGGTGGACAAAGGGAAACTAGGGAAAGAGAAAACGCCCACAATTATTTTTTGTAACCCCCTACAAGTAAGAACTGTTGGGCAAGTAGTTCGGCATTTGCTAAGATTATAACAAGGCACCAGGATTCTCAACTACTTTATAAAAACCAATAAAGGGGGCACTGATGTGAAAAAGGCTAAATATCTTCTCTCAATTGTGTTGGTGTTTACTGTATTATTTAGCACCGTAGCCTGTTCCAACACACCCGAAACCAAAACCGGTACAGCCACTGCCCAGGGGTTTGGTGGTCCAATCACAGTAACTGTAACCGTAACCGATGGTGTTCTTACCGATGTTAAAGTTGAAGGTCCTTCCGAATCTGCAGGAATAGGAAGTATTGCTGTAGAACAACTTCCGGCAAAGATGTTGGAAGCCAAAAGTGTCGATGTTGATGTCATCAGCGGCGCCACTATAAGCTCAAAGGCAATATTGGCTGCAGCGGCGGAAGCATACGCCAACGCCATGGGAGAAGAGGTCGGAGCAGAAGTCAAGATGGCCCCGGGAACCTATACCAATGAAGTATGGGCCTTCTCCCCCAATGTCAAGATGGAAGTAGCCGTCACCGTCAGCGAAGATAAAATTCTCTCCATCGAAGTCGGTAAAAACGGTGAAACAGAACCGATCTTACAAAATGCCATAGATCTATATATCCCCCGCATTTTAGAAAACCAATCAATTGCCGTTGATGCCATCACAGGCGCTACGGGTTCTTCCGGTGGTATCAGACTCGGTGTAATGAAGGCTTTGGAGCAGGCCCTGGAAGCAGCCGAAAGTGATCCTGCCGCCATTACTGCCTTCCAAAAGCCGATTCCCAAGGTAAGCGGTAAAACAGAAACATTGAATTATGATGTCGTGGTTGTTGGTATGGGTGGTTCCGGTTCCGCCGCCGCCATGAGTGCAGCTGAAGCCCAGGTGGCAGCCGGACAGGAAGTAAGCGTGCTGGCAATTGAAAAAGCCGGGAAGTACGGCGGAACATCAGCCGTTACTTCCGAGATGATGGCTATAAACCCGCCCCGCTTTATGAAAGATAACAACTACGAAGTAAGGAAAATCCAGCTGGGCGTTTTTGAACGTCCCCTGGAAGACACGCGCAAGGACAAATCTGTCTATGTCGATGTCGAGGAAATGAAGTCCGCCTGGCTGGAATACACGGAAGGCGATGCCAAGGAAGAAATGCTCGATCTGATGTTGAACCACTCAGGCGAAACCCTGGATTGGCTTGTTTACGAACATGGTTTTACCTTTGGTAAACCCCAATTGGGTGTAGAGCCATCGGCTACCTACTTCTGTGTATACCAGTACAATGATAGCTTCATGGACAATAAGCATATCATCATCACCTACTTCGACACCCTTTACGATCACTTTACCAAATTGGGTGGCCAATACATGCTGGAAACAGAAGCCTATGAGCTGCTGTATGACAAAGATACCAAAACTGTAACAGGGGTCAAGGCCGTTGGTGCTGACGGCACCGAATACATTATCAATGCCAAGGCCGTCATCCTGGCAACCGGCGGTTTTTGCGGCAACGGCGAAATGACCAGTGAGCTGTTAAGTGATGAATACTATCCCCTCAAAGGGACCTGGAACATGGTCGGCATGACCCAAAACGACGGCAAAATGATTGCCTCAGCCTTGGACATCGGTGCCGGGACCTATAATATCGGCATGGCCCCCATAGTGCATATCGGTGGCAGCAGGGTCCTGTTGCATGATTTTGAGACCTATACAGTGGAAATTGACGGTGAAACCAAAACCGTTGCCCTAAATGACGTCCCCATGATCATGTCCATCAGTGGGAATGTTATGACTGTTAACAAGGAAGGAAAACGCTTTACCGCCGAAACAGGACTTGGATTCCTGGAGCCCTGGAAGGGTGGACCGGAGTTTTACTCCATCTGGTCCGATGATCAAATCCAGAAAGTACGGGAAGAAGGATTCGCTACTGTAACGGTCGGCGCTTTCATTAACCAGGGCGGTGTACCCACCGGCTATCCCATCAAGGAACTGGACGAAGTGATAAATGTGGCCATGGAAAAGGGCATCTGCTACAAGGCAGACACCCTGGAAGAGCTGGCTGCTGAACTGGGAATTGATGCCGACAACTTCCTGCAGACCGTTGAAACCTACAACGGTTACTGTGCCGAGGGCGTCGATGCCGATTTCGGCAAGGCGGCCGACTTCCTTATCCCCATTAAGGAAGGTCCCTATTATGCCTTCGTCGGTGCACCCTATGCCTACAGCACCTGCGGCGGCTTGGATATCAACACCAAATTCCAGGTGCTGCGACCCGACGGCCAAACCCCCATCAACGGCCTTTATTCCTGTGGTACCGATTGCCTCGGCGTCCTGCTCTCGGAAAAGAAAGCTTATGTTACTTACGGCGGCGCCGCCCAGGGTTGGGCTTATACCTCAGGGAAACTGGCCGGCGAAAGTGCAGTAAAAAATATGGTTAAGTAGTCCTTTGTCGCCAAACCAATAAAATTATCAAGCTGCCTTTCCGCTGTGGAACAGCGGGAAGGCAGCTTTTTTTGCTTGCGGCAGGGTTTTTAACTTAGAATGGGGAAGTTATTAACTGGCCCTTTTATAAGTGCTACCATATCCTGCCGTGGACAGGTATTTACCCCAGGGCGCTTTTCATGCCGACAGTGGGCAGTAAACCGGGACCGTCCTGTTGTTCCTGTTGCCACTTAGGTCAGCGCCAGCAGAAGGAGGGGAAAATCCATGGAGCTTAGACAACTGAGATGCTTTCACCAGGTTTATCAGGACAAAAGTTTTCAACAGGCAGCCCGACACCTGTATATTAGCCAGCAGGCTGTATCGTATTTAATAAAAAATCTAGAGGATGAGCTGGGGGTAGAACTCTTCATCCGTCACAATACCGGGGTGCAACCCACTGAATACGGTGATTTTTTCGCCCAGGAAACCAGGCACCTTCTCACCCGTCTGGATAGTATTACCTATTTAATCCAAAGAAAAAGCAACTCCATCAGCGGCAGGGTTACCATCGGTTTTCTCCTCGGACATTTAGGCCCTTTAAGCCGTCTCACGGTGTCTCCCTTGCATACCTTCCAACAGCTGTACCCGGAAATAGAACTCCGCTGGATTAGCGGTTCCCCCAGACAATGTGAAGAAAAGGTTCTGGCGGAAAAACTCGATTTTGCCTTTTCTGCCTTTCCCACCCAGGCAGATTTGTTCCAGTGCGTGAAGCTATATGATTTCAAATGGTACGTCATTATGCGGCCTGACCATCCCCTGGCCGGGAAAAAATATTTGACGGTAGAGGATTTTTCCGGGCAAAAACTCATTATGCCCAAGGATGAACAGCATGACCGGCAACAAATCATGCGTGCCTTGTCATCCAGCCAACAGCCGGCCTTTGTCCAGGTCCAAAACTCCTTTTTTGATCTCGTCTATCAGAATATATTGGATGACGATGCTTTGATGATCTGTGCCGAGCCCCATGTAGCCGTCTTTAATCCCTATCTGGTAACCCACATTCCCTTCCATTCTGATCTTTTACGTTCCCAGATTTTTCTTCTAAAAAAACGCGGCATAATTCCCTCGCCCGCCGCTGCACTGGCAGAGGATTATTTGCTGAAAAAATGGGGTTTTAAAGACATCCTCGGCCGTCAGGAATCCTGCCAGGAAATAATTCCCGCCGGCAATTCTCGGGACTGGGATAAAAGTCCGGCTAGATAAAAGCAGACAAGGCATAGCCCTACCCACCTTGCCTGCAGCGCCCTTTCGGCTTTCCTTACCATGGAGAAACTGGTTGGCCCCTTGTCGCTACCTAACAAATTAGAACTGGTAAAGCACGCCCTGGGCGTGCTTCATCTTACTCTAAGCCCTATTCAACTAAATATCCTGACCCTCAACCCTAATTCGCCTTACCAGGTCATAGGGCTTAAGTGGTCTGGGTACCGGCACCCAGACCAGTTGCTGGGGATGGGGAGCTGTCTTGAGGGGGGTACCCTCCTCGGCCCCAAAGATTTCTTTGATTGGGAAGGAAAAGGTCTCTGTTTCCGGCCCGGTGACTTCAACCTTATCGCCGACGGCAAAGGGGTTGCGCTGCTCGATCAATGCCTTTTTTTCCACCGGATTGTAATCCTTCACCAAACCCACAAAGTCATAATTGCGGATATAACTGGAAGAACCATAGACGTGGTCACCGGCACCAGGGGAGTGGCAAAAAAATCCCGTGGTGTAATCCCGGTGGCTAA
>DUVO01000007.1 GCA_012841005.1 Bacillota bacterium
CAGGAAAGATATGTATTGATGGTGCTTGACAGTATTTTAGGGGGGAGTTCATCGTCACGCCTCTTTCAGGAATTGCGGGAGGAAAGAGGGATGGTTTACACTACCGGCTCACAATACTCTTCGTTTAAAGACACTGGTCTCTTCAGTGTATATGCGGGTACCAGTCCCAAGCACTTCCCGGACGTGGTTACTGTGATTCGTCAGCAACTGAAAAACATCAAAGAGGAGCCAATTTCCGCAGAGGAGATCAGACGGGCAAAAGAGCAGATTAAAGGGACGTTATGGTTGAGTTTGGAGAATACCACCAACCGGATGAGTAGATTGGCCAAGTCGGAACTGTTTTATCAGGAGTTGATCACCCCGGAGGAGGTAATTCGGAGAATTGACCAGGTGACTGCGGAAGATATTCGCCGGGTCGCCAATATCCTTTTTCAGGAGGATCTGCTCTCTCTCACCGCTGTCGGACCTTTCCCCAAAAATTATTGCTTAAAAGGATGGAAATAATATGGAAAGAATAAAAGTACCTGTGAAAAAGCTTCCTCATGGCCTGGATTTGCCGTTACCTCAATATATGACAGCCGGCGCCTCCGGTCTGGACCTGCTAGCCGCCATCGAAGAGGATCTAACCTTACCTACCGGGGCGTTTTTACCGGTTCCCACCGGAATTGCCATTGCCTTGCCTGAAGGATATGAAGGACAGGTCAGGCCCCGCAGCGGGCTGGCGGCCCGCTACGGTATTACGACCTTAAATACCCCCGGTACCATAGACAGTGATTACCGGGGAGAGATCAAAGTGATCTTGATCAACCACGGTCCGCAAGATTTTATTTTGAAGAGAGGGGAACGCCTCGCTCAGTTGGTGATCGCCCGGGTGACTCATGTGGAGTGGGATGAGGTCGAAGAGTTAAGTGAGACCGGTAGGGGCGCCGGCGGCCTGGGACATACAGGCCGTTAGCCATAGAACGCGCGGTTTGGGTTTTGTTTTGGACTGCGCCGGCGGCCCAGAGAAGATGTCATGCACGGGAGGAACACAGTTGACTGAGGTATACGAATCCGGAAGCAGACCCACCCCGGCCTTGATCACACAGGTCAGTCCGGACGGTTTAGGCCGGGAAGTAGGGTTGGAACCGGGCGATCAAATACTACGGATTAATGGAAAACGACTTACGGATCTGATCCAGTATTATCTGGAGGAATGCTCCGCCCGGCTCTGCCTGGAAGTGGAGAAGAGCAGCGGGGAGATCCGCCGAATCCAGGTGGAAAAAGATGAAGAAGAGGGATTGGGGGTTACCTTCTCCTCAGCGGTATTTGACTCTATTAAGCGTTGCCGGAATCGTTGCATTTTTTGTTTTGTCGACCAAATGCCGCCGGATCTAAGACCCACCTTATACATTAAGGACGATGATTACCGTCTTTCATTTTTACAGGGAAGCTACATCACTTTAAGTAACATGACGGCTGAAGATTGGCGCCGGATCAAAAAAGAGCGCTTAAGCCCCTTGTATATCTCGGTTCACTCTACTGAACCAGCAGTCCGGGAAGAACTCTTCGGAAATGCGAAAATCCGGGATATTCTGACTCCTCTGCAGAAGCTGGCGGCCTGGGGAATTCAAATGCACACTCAAGCCGTGATCGTTCCCGGGGTGAATGATGGTGATTCTTTAAGAAAAACCATCATGGATCTGAGCCGGTTGTGGCCGGCCGTACGGAGCCTGGCCGTTGTACCGGTGGGTCTCACCAAATACCGCCGGAATTTACCGGAATTAAGAAAGTTCGCCACAGAGGAAGCCCGGTCGGTTTTGGACTTGGTTCACCAAGCCCAGCAGAGGTTCTTATCAGACTTCGGTTCCAGGTTGGTTTTTGCCGCGGACGAATTTTATCTGCAAGCCCAAGAGAGCTTTCCCCCACTCGCCGAGTATGAGGACCTGTGGCAACTGGAGAACGGCGTGGGGTTATGGGCACTATTCAAGGAAGAGTTTCTATCGGCGCTGGCGGCTGCTCCAGCCAGGCGGCGGCCACCAAAAGCCGGAAATTTCCTGCTCCTGACCGGAACGGGCATGGCCGTACTCTGGCCCGAGTTAATCAGAGCCTTTGCCGCTAGATACCCGGAAGTTAACATAGAAATTAGACCGGTTCCCAATCATTTTTTTGGGGAAATGGTCACTGTCACCGGTTTAGTTACTGGGGAAGATATAATTAAAGAATTAAAGAGCAAGGGAGTAGAAGAAGGACAAACCATCTTAATCCCCCAAGTCATGTTACGCCAGGGGGAAACGGTCTTCCTGGACGGTACTACTCTACAGGAGATTAGGGAGGCGCTGAGTGCAGTACGGAACCTTACCATAAAAACGGTGCCCGTGAACGGAGCAGCGCTGTTCAGAACTTTTTTAGGTTTGGAGGGATAGGGAGATGACAGCTTCTGCCACAGCAATACCAATTGTCGCTATTGTCGGGCGCCCGAATGTGGGAAAGTCAACTCTATTCAATAGAATTGTCGGTGAGAGATTGGCCATTGTCGAAGATGTGGCCGGTGTGACCCGGGATCGGTTGTACCGTGAAGG
>DUVO01000285.1 GCA_012841005.1 Bacillota bacterium
CCGATATAAAAATTCTGAGTTTCGCCTTCCAGTAGATGCAGATCCTCGGGAAGAGTAATAAAAGCCTTGAATTGAGGGGTCAAGGATATGCCGATAATGAGCAAAGCAAGAATAACACCGACAATTTTACGGCGGTTTTCCCCTGGCAACAGCCCATCACATCCCTTCCTTCACTCCCTCCACCCGGATCCCTGTTCTTAATATACTATTTCCTGAACTGTACCTATTTATAATGAAATTCTTTGTTGTTTAAGTTAAGGGTATCCAATTTAACCAATTTAAATTTTTATGTTCCTTTACCCATACACGGCACCAAATAATTTGTTCCGAATTAATAATATTCCTTGCCGGGAAAGGTCAATGGCAAAAAGTTAAAAAAGAGGCCGGTTCTAAAAACCGCCCCCCAATTGTTTCTTGTATTTAGCAGCCATCCGCAACATTTCTTGGGCATGTTTTCTGGTAGTTTCTGTAACCCTGGCTCCTCCCTGCATCCGGGCCAATTCCTCCACCTGTTCCCCTTCTTCCAGCCTCGTAACCCTGGTATATGTGCGCTCCTTTACTACTTCTTTTTTAATGCGATAGTGGGAATCTGCCATGGTGGCAATTTGTGGTAAATGAGTGACACAGAGAACCTGCCTTGTCCTCCCCAGGGCAGCCAGTCTCTCGGCAACGGCCTGGGCAGTTCTCCCACCGATTCCTGCATCTATCTCATCAAACACCATGGTAGGAACAGTATCAATGGTAGAAAGAACACTCTTAAGGGCCAACATGATCCGGGATAATTCTCCACCGGAAGCAATGCGGGATAATGACTTGAGAGGTTCACCCGGGTTGGGAGCAAGCAAAAATTCCACTTGATCAATACCATTCTTAGTGATGGTTACCTTTTTTTCTCCCAGGGCTATCCCATTATTGTCTTCCTTCTGAGAAATAGAGACGGAAAATATAGTTTTTTCCATGCCCAAATAGGTCAATTCCCTTTTTATATCAATTTCCAGTTCCTTTGCCAGGGCTTGTCTCATCCTGGAAAGCTCCCGGGCATATTGGCTCAATTCTTTCTTTATGGCGGTATATTTTTCCTCTAATTTAGTTTTATTTACTGTATGCTGCCGTAAAGCCTCGAGCTCCTTTTCAACCCAGTCATAATAGGACAGGATTTTTTCGATGCTGTTGCCATATTTTCGTTTCAGTTCACCAATAACATAAAGGCGCTCCTCCACCTCTTCCAGGCTCCCCGGATTTAATTCCAGGTTATCCCGGTAGGAGCGTATTTCCCTGACAATTTCTTCTAACTGAAAAGATATTGACTCTATACCTTCACATATGGGCTTTAACTGGGTATCAATGGCAGCCGCCTGCTGCAACCAGCCGATGACTTGTCCCAGGGAATCCAAAACTGAATTCCTGCCCAATTCATCTTCATAGAGGACCCGATAAGAATCCCCACATAATTGGAAAAGCCTTTCCGTATGTTTAAGGATATCCCTCTGGGCTAAAAGTTTCTCTTCTTCCCCAGGTTGCAGCCTGGCCGCAGCTATTTCCGCCCTTTGAAAAGAATAAAAATCTAATTTTTGTGCGCATTCCTTGGCTTCTTCATCGAGGTTGGCCAGCTTTTTCTGGAGAGAACAGTAGGTACGGTAACGATCCTCGACCAACTGGCGCAGCCTGATTAGTTCTGCATCGCCATAATTATCCAAATATGTAATATGGTTCTCAGGCCGGAGCAGGGATTGGTGCTCATGTTGCCCGTGAATGTCTACCAATTGCTGGCCCAGGGAACGGAGGAGAGAGACGCTGGCCAGGCGGCCATTAATGCGGCAAATACTCTTCCCAGTTGTGTTCAGTTCCCTGCTCACCAATAACTGACGGTTTTCATCTAACTCGATCCCTGCTTCTTGTAAGGCTTCTTCTAAAGCTGGTAATTCAGGAAGTTGGAAAAGGGCTGTTACCCTGGCCTGATGAGCCCCAGAACGAATGAAATCGGTACTGGCCCTAGCGCCCAGGATTAGGCCTATGGCATCTATGAGAATGGATTTTCCCGCTCCCGTCTCGCCGGTGAGAATATTTAGACCGGGAGCAAAGGCAAGATGTAATTCCTCTATAAGAGCTAAATTTTCTATTTCAAGTTCCAGTAACACCCCGTCCTCCCCCTTATTCCATAAGGCTTTCTAACCTGGCCACGATCCCTTTAACCTCCTGCGAGGAACTGGCAACGGCTATAATGGTATCATCACCAGCTACGGTACCGATTATTTCCGGCCAATTTAAGCCGTCGATCACAGCCCCCACGCCCTGGGCTGAGCCAATCAGGGTTTTTATCACAATAATGTTTTCACTGGCGGCAATCTTAATTACCGATTCACGAAAGAGCCGCTGTTGTCTTTGCTCGATGGCACCGCTAATCCTCTCCCCCGCTTGTCCATAGCGATACCTGTTATTGTCTGTTGGTACCTTGACCAACCCCAGTTCTTTGATATCCCGCGATACCGTTGCCTGGGTAACCTCGATTCCATGCTGGCGGAGCAATTCAGCCAATTCCTCCTGGGTTTCAATTTCCCGGGTAGAAATTAATTCCAATATCAGTCTTTGCCTTTTGTTTTTCACTGCTCTCCTCACCCCCTTTACCTCTGCCACAATCAAACTCCTGCTCTTTAGTATCTTCGGAAAATGTACCTTCCTGGAAACGGGTCCGCAATACCTGATAAAAACCCTGTCCGCAAAGGCGGACCAGTCTAGCTCTAAAGGGGGCGCGATATACTATTATTTTATCCCCCGCCTCAAGGGGAAAACCCTGTTGCCCGTCGCAGGTCAACATAATATCATCATGATCGGCCTTTACTATTATCTCGACCCTTTCCTCCTCAGGAATGACCAGAGAGCGGGAAGATAATGTATGGGGGCAGATAGGGGTGATAATTATGTTATGCAATTGGGGATTCATGATCGGACCACCTGCCGAAAGGGAATAGGCCGTTGAACCTGTTGGCGTCGCTACAATA
>DUVO01000002.1 GCA_012841005.1 Bacillota bacterium
AAGGTGTTTTTTAGCTCCCCTTTGCCCGTTATCTCCAGCCCCGCCTGCCAGTCATCCTCCTCACTGAAATCCTCGTCGGCAGCGGCCATGCGCTCTTTTGCAATCTGCTTTTTTACCTCTGTGTCCTCCATGGCTAGCTCCTGCATGGCCAGGTAGGAAGGCAGCCTGTTTACCGGTGTCCCCTCTTTTGCTTCTTCATCTAATTCTCCGAATTTATGGAGCCTTACCAAATCAAAGGCGTTACAAAGCCTGTCGCAGACTGGATCTGAGCCGTGGTGGGAAAAGGCAAAATCGCCTCCTTCATAGACCACCAGGCCTGCGGCGGTTGTGCCTGGGATAAAGGTATAGCGATTGGGCTCGTCACAGGGCTCGTAAACATCGCTTAAGAACTTCTTGACCGCTTCGGCGATGGAGTAGGTCCGGCAAAAGGCCCCCACCAATCCGGGTTTCTCCCGGGGGTTTCCCTGCCTCTTGGCTTCCCTTTTGCGCTTAGCCTTTGTCCGTGTGCTTTCCGGCCAGTACGAGGGGTCTTTCCAATCGGGATAGCGGGCTAAAATTTCGTCGGGATCGGCCCAGGGAGCATCTAGCACCTTAAAGATAAACTCACCGTCTTGGGGAGAAGAAGGCCAATACATGAGCCGGTGGGGTTCAAAGGTGCTCTGATCAAAGAAATCAATCCCCAAGTCGGCGGCGATGCGCCTTGATACGGCCTGGTATTCCTCAGGAGATACCGGTCTTTTAAGGGGGATCACCAGCCGCAGTCTTGGCTTCTCAGGGCTGTGGCTATGGGTGGAATACATCAAACACCCGCAGCCCAGCATGGCCTCCACCCCGGCCCACATATCTCCTTTGGCATAGTCGGCGTCCAGCGCTGCAATCTGACGCCAGACCACGCTGGCCGCTTTCCTGCGGCCTCCCTTTAAGGTGCCCCCCACAAAACCTCCCACGTCCTTTATTTCATCCCTTTGAGCTTTGGGGAGCCCTTTGTATTCTGAAGCGGTCTCCGAAGTCCTGATGGTCCGGCCGAGCCTCTTTGCCAGTTCCGACCAGAGCATCTCCCGGTTTTTCCACTCGGTTTCTTTTCTGCTGCGGCCGGTGGCGATGGTGAGCGCTCCATCGTGTTTTATCTTCCGGATTGTTTCAGGCATCACCAGCACCCACCCCCCGGGGCTGACAGCGAAGATTGAAACGCTTGACCCTAAGCCCCAGCCGCTCGGCCTCGGCTATCTCCTTTTCCATACCCTCGGATAATCTATCTCCGAAAGCCCACAGCTCATCGCATTTAGATAAAAGCTCCAGACCCATTTCCATGCCGGTCTTTCTTTCCTCGGCTATTTCATCATCTAAAAAGGTGGTAAAGATGATGTGGGGGGCTAAAGGAATACCGCCTTGGCTGTAGATATAGCGGCAGTAACCGATGGCCCTTTTGATGTTTTGTTCCACCTCGCCCCTGAAGGGGGAGCAGACATAGATAACCGGCCTATTCTTTTTATCTATCAGCAACCGGTTTAAATACCAGCGGGCCTTTTGCAGATCCACTTCCCCGGCCTTATGCTCGAAGCGGGAAAGGTATTTAATGACGTTCCCCGCCAGATAACCTTTAAACTGCTCTTCCGTAAGCTTGGCTTTGATAAAGTCTATGGTCTCAATGCCGCCGGTTTTATAGTGATCGGGATTGATCTTGTCCATGGTTTTCTCCCCTCCTCTAGGCGATTTTTTGTTCAATCCTTGGCAGCAGTCCCTTTTCATATTTCAACAGGTTGTACAAAAACAAGCGCCCCTTTTGCGTCCAGTAGGTATGCATGACGCTTTTTTCCGCATCGATGGTATGGGTCTTAGATTG
>DUVO01000277.1 GCA_012841005.1 Bacillota bacterium
GGCCAGATGGAAGGCTTGGCCTCCAGGTAGGCTTGGCGCTCTTCCAGGGAGCTGACCATCTCCTCCAGATTTTCCCGGTAGGTATCCAGCTGCATTTCAATACTGTTTAAACTCTCGGCCACAGCAGCAATCTGGGCGGGAGTCTGTTCCCTGCGGAAATCCCCGCCCCCCCTGGCCAGGGTTACCCCGGGCCCTGCAGCCATCACGACAGCCTTCCGGGGAGCATCATCGTCGCTGCCCCGGGAAGCCAACTCCACCGCCTCCCGGTCTTCCTTTTGACCCGTCGAATCCAGGAGTTCCCGCACCTTGATTTCCAGTTCATCTAACTCAGACAGTTTCTCCTGGAGCTCTGTTGCCTGGTCGGCCAGGTTCTCAATCTCGCCCTGCTGCCTCTGGCTCGTCTCCCGGAGTTGGTACAGCTCAGGCAAGTATGATTTGACCCGTTCATAATCCCAATAGGAATAACAGATAAAGAGCAAGATACCAGCTAACACGCAGCCGCACACTTGAATCAGAATGCGGGGGAGGCGGAAACGATACACAGACCCTTCTGAATGGGGGATTATCATAAGGGTAAAATACCCTTTTTTATCCTTTGCCGACATGGGTTCACCGCCTTTAGGACCAGTAAAAGGGTTGTTTACGACAATCCCTGTCATTGTTACAAGTTGTTCCGGCAGCTCTAGCTATAAAATGTTCGACAATGACCTGGTAATTCCTGCCGACCTTCCCAAAATTCACTGTTTTTTTGCCAGGGCCTTCTGGATGGCCCTCCTTTCTTCATCGGTAAGGTGATAGGTAGAAACACCCCTTTGCACCGGCTTGGCATAGATGCGTGATTCATTTCTACCATACAGGCTGCTTAAAACCACACCATCCCCTCCCTGGTCCAGGAGGGCTACGGCAAAGCTAAGGTCACTGCCCATGTCGGGAAAGGCGTTAAAACGCACCACGCCCAGGTTTTGTATGCAGTACTTCAAGTTTTGTTCTAACTTGTGGTACTCCAGTTCCAGTTCCCCCACCTGTTCCAGGGCCAATTGAACATTGTCAAGATGGGTAAAGAGGATCTCCTCCAGGCTTTTACCTTCCCGTAACCCCCCCAATAACTGCTTGTACCGCCTGTTCAACAATACTACCCGCCGCAGCAGATAAAGATGGAGGAACAATGATAGTAGCAAAAGGGCAAGAATAACAAGCAATACACCCCGGTCCTGAAACACAGCGGGAAGGGCAAGGTCCCCAAATAATGGCATCTGTTCTCACCTTCCTTATCAAACACGACTGCTTTTGGCACCATTTCATTTCGTCCTCAGGCCTTGGCCGCAATTTCCCCAATTGCCGCCACGGCCAAATCTATGTCTTCTACTGTGTTGAAATAGCCCGGACTGAGCCTCACAGTTCCTCCTTGTGCCAGGGTACCCAGGGTCCGGTGGGCATCGGGGGCACAATGTAATCCTGAACGGCAGGCAATCTCAAAGACCTGGTCCAATATTACCGCAACCTCTCCGGGATCATAATTTCTAACGGTAAATGAAACCACCGGTGCCTGCCGGGCGCTGTCCTTGACGCCATACACTTGGATACCCGGTATGGTATTTAGACCCTGGAGCAGGCGCTCAAGCAGCTTCTGTTCGTGCTCCCTGATCCTCTGTATACCCTCTGCCAGGAGAAATTTTACGCCGGCACCCAGGCCGGCAATTCCCACGGCATTAAGGGTTCCGCTTTCATAGCGGTCCGGGAAGGTTTCCGGCTGCTGGAGGGAATCAGACTGGCTGCCGGTCCCCCCCTCAAAGAGGGGACGTAGCTTCACGCCGGGGCGAATATACAAACCCCCTGTACCCGGCGGGCCGAACAGACCCTTGTGGCCGGGGAAGGCCAATAAATCTATCCCCATCCCCTGGACATCCACAGGTAAAACGCCAAGGCTCTGGGCCGCATCAACCAAAAAGAGCAGTTTATGGCGCCTGGCAATTCTCCCCACCTCTGCCACCGGCATTACTGTTCCTGTAACATTGGATGCGTGGCTGAGGACTATTAAACGGGTGTTCCCCCTGATTTTTTCTTCAAGCCCTTCGATGGGGAAGGAACCATCCCGTCTGCAGGGCAATTTGGTCGTCTCCACTCCCCATTCTTCCAAGGCCTTCAAGGGCCGCACCACACTGTTATGCTCCATGCTGCTTGTAATAACATGATCTCCCGGAGACAAAGAGCCCTTAATGGCCTGGTTGAGGGCGAGGGTCGCATTGGCGGTGAAAATAATATGGGCCGGGTCCTCGGCGTTGATCAATTGGGCCAGCAGCTCCCTGGTTTCCGTCACTACCCGCCCGGCAGCGACGGATAACCGGTGCCCACCGCGCCCCGGATTCGCCCCATATTCCCGCAAATACCTTTCCATAGCCTCCAACACGCCCTTGGGTTTGGGCCAACTTGTTGCCGCATTATCTAAATAAATCACCCTTTATCCGCCCTTCTGCGAGAGTTTTCGCCGGGCACCCGGCCAATGCCCGCCCCCTCCATTTAAAATTCAATCCCCCAGTGGATCCATATCACATACCAAAACCGCAGCTCCCACGTAACTCATCCTTATTTATAAAGGGTTCCACCAGTTCCCCGCAGAGCATTCTTTCCTGCCCGCCTCCTCCCCATACCCGCCCTCCGCAGGGAGAACAGGGAGCGAAGCCAGAAGTGCTTTCTGTGTGGTCTCATTAGCCTGCCGGTGCCGGAAATAGGCGCAGGGGAACTGCTCCAACTCAACCAGAAATTTGCATACTATTCCCCAAGCGGGTAAAATATACCCCCCCTCACCTTTAACCCCGGGGGCTGTGACCGCGAATCAAAGGTCAGATGGGTTTCTTCCTCCTTTACCACGGCAGCACGGCTTCCGAAAGGAATCAGGTCTCTTTACAGCGCCCCGCCCCATCAAGAGTAACTTATCCCCAGCAAGCGGCAGATCCGTTCCAGATCATCTTCGGTATAGTATTCTATCTCAATTCTTCCCTTCTGCTTGCCGGGCCTGATCTGCACCTTTGTCCCCAGGTTCTCCTGCAGGGATGACTCCAGGGCCATGATGTATGGTTCTTTCTCCACCGGCCTCTCCTTCCGGGATTTGTTCCCCGCCTTTAAACGCTGGACCAGGGCTTCCGTCTCCCGCACCGATAAACACCTTTCCACCACCAGCCCGCAGGCCTCCAGCTGCTGCGCCGCCTTTTCCAGGCCCAGCAGGGTCCGGGCATGGCCCATGGAAATTGTTCCACGTGAAACATAATCCTGTATTTCCGGTGGGAGCTGCAGGAGTCGCAGTATATTGGCGATGTGAGACCGGCTCTTCCCAATGCGCTGCGATAATTCCTCCTGGGTCAGGCCAAATTCATCCAGCAACCGCCGGTAGGCCGCGGCCTCCTCCAGGGGATTTAAGTCTTCCCGCTGCAGGTTTTCGATCAGGGCTATTTCCATCATTTCGCTGTCACTGAAGTCACGGATAATGGCCGGGATAATCTCAAGACCGGCCAATTTGCAGGCCCGCCACCGCCGTTCCCCGGCGACCAGCTCATAACCCCCGATCACATCCCTTACGACGACCGGCTGTAATACACCGTGGAGGGAAATAGAACGGGCCAATTCTTCCAGCTTATCCTCGGAAAAATCCTGCCGCGGCTGAAATTTATTGGGCCGGATATCACTGACACGGATCTCGATAACACCATCTTCCTGGACAGATTCATTTTCGGAAAAAAGGGCTTGGAGCCCCTTTCCCAAACCCCGCTTAGTATTCGCCTTCTTCGCCATTCTCCATCACTTCCTTTGCCAGATCATAATAGACTTCCGCCCCCTTACATTTTGGATCATAGAGGATAACAGGCTTGCCGTGGCTGGGTGCCTCACTTAAGCGTACGTTGCGGGGTATGATGGTGCAGTAGACCTTATCCCGGAAAAAGCCCTTAACCTCTTCCACTACCTGGATGGCCAAATTAGTACGGGCATCAAACATGGTCAATAAAACCCCTTCGATATGAAGGTCCGGGTTCAAGTGTTTTCGCACCAGGCTGATAGTGTTCATCAGCTGGCTTAAACCTTCCAGGGCATAATATTCGCATTGGATGGGGACTAAAGCCGAATCAGCAGCGGTCAGGGCATTGATGGTCAAAAGACCCAGGGAAGGGGGTGAATCGATCAGGATAAAATCGTAACCATTTCGGACCTTCTCCACGGCCCGTTTCAGTTTTAACTCCCGGGATATGGCCGGTACCAGTTCGATTTCCGCCCCGGCCAATTTAATTGCTGATGGCACCAGTTCGAGCCCCGGGATTTCCGTCGGCAAGATCGTTTTCGCCAAATCTAAATCTTCGATCAGCACATCGTAAATGCAGTGCTCGAGCTTATTTTTATCAATTCCCAGTCCACTGGTGGTATTCCCCTGGGGATCTATGTCAATAACCAGGATCTTACGGCCCAAGAGGGCCAGGCAGGCGCCCAAATTAACAGTTGTGGTTGTCTTCCCCACCCCTCCTTTCTGATTGACGACGGCCATTACCTTCCCCATAAAATCACCTCACCATCGGTTCCCATACTGACATGTACAGCGCAACTATATACAAATTCAACACCGTCAACCCAGTTCCTTCTCCAGAAAAGGGTATTAGACAAGGAATATAAAAGGAGATGGCCCCGGGGATACTGGAACACCATACCAACTGCCCTTTTCCCTTCTGGTACATGGCAGCAAAGTGTGGCGATGGGGCAGGATCCCCTGGTGCCGGGTAAGACAGAAGGCCCCATTAAAACGTAAGATTCTTTCCTTTTTATTGGACTAATGTTATAATAAATTAGTTATGGAGTTTCCGGGGGATAAATAGGTTGGCGCAAGAACAAAAGATAGTCCTCGGAGGATAAATACACACCGTCCTGGGTAAATTCAAGAGGGCCTGGAAAAGAGCGGTTGTTTACCCTACGTTTATTAAGCTCGATGAAAGGTTCAATACGGTAGTGATAAAGCAGCTGATAGATAGGATAAGCATCATGA
>DUVO01000122.1 GCA_012841005.1 Bacillota bacterium
ATGGGCCTCGGTGGTGGCAAAGATAAAAATAACATGGGCCGGTGGTTCCTCCAGGGTCCGCAGCAGGGCATTGAAGGCTTCCGTCGTTAACATATGTACCTCATCAATTATATATACCTTGTACCTGCCCTCGGCCGGGGCCAGCTGGACCTTCTCCCTGAGTTCCCGGATCTCATCGATGCCGCGGTTGGAAGCCCCGTCTATCTCGAGAACATCCAAAAAATCCCCCGCCGTAATCCTGGTACAGGCGGGACACTGGTTGCAGGGCTCTGACGTGGGACCATGGGTGCAGTTGAGGGCCTTGGCCAGGATCTTGGCCGTACTGGTTTTACCCGTGCCCCGGGGACCGCAGAAAAGGTAAGCATGGCTCACCCTCCCGGCAGCCAGGGCATTGGTTAAAATCCGCCGCACATGTTCTTGTCCTACCAGGTCAGCAAAGGTTTGGGGCCGCCATTCCCGGTAGAGGGCACGGTAGGTCATCGCCCATCACCTCAAAGAAAAACCATTGCCATTTTATCCATCTCGCTAAAAAGGTTCTGCATTGGCCCGGGCAATTCCTTTTCTAGATAACAAAAAAGGAAACGGGCACTGCCCTTTCCTCTTTCCCAAATAATTATTGGCCGTGCAGCCCACCCTTGACTTTCCCTTCCGGGCGTTACCACCGCAGTTAACTCAGGCCAGGTGCCCCTGCGGCACCCGGAACATCCTACTTACCGCTGCTCCCTTCCGGGCCTGACGGGGTTCATAGGCTTCCGTCGCGCAGGACCCGGTCTTCATGGCCACACACGGGGGCCGGTCCCCACAAGGGGAAGCCGCAGGCAGGCATTCGGCCCTGCTGTAGCGGATTGCAGGTACAGGGCACCGCTATCTCCCCGCCTAGCACGACCAATCTCTAAAAATGAAAATGGCGGAGAGGGTGGGATTCGAACCCACGAGGCGGAGACCTTCCGCCTACTCGCTCTCCAGGCGAGCGCCTTCGACCAGACTCAGCCACCTCTCCACGCCAGATTCTATAGCCACTATATATTGTACAATGAAGGAGGCGGGAATGCAAGTCATCCTTGCCGGTTAAATAATGGGTTCCTGGTAACTCCCTGCCGCCTTAGTCCGGGGGAAAGCTGAAAGGGTACGCGGAATTACCAAAGTCACCCTGCCTGAACTTGTTCTTTACACTGTACATTTGCTCATCGGCCTCTTTATACACCTCCTTCAGGGGTCTTAAGCCGTTGACGGCCGTGGCCAGCCCTATGGAAATACTAAGGGGAACGCCCGGTTTTTTTTCATTGTAGGCATTAACATTGCGGTAAATCCGGGACACTATGGCCGCCGCCATTTCAGCATCTGTATTTAGCAGAATAGCGGCAAATTCATCGCCCCCCACCCGGGCCACAATATCGCTGGCCCGCAGGGAGTTTTTCAGGAGGGTCCCGCAGGTCTTCAATAAAACATCGCCGGCCTGATGCCCCAGGGTGTCATTGACGACCTTTAACTCGTTTAGGTCACAGCACAAGAGGGAAATGGGATAATCCCTGCTTTTACTTAACCGTTCCAATTCCTTTTCAAAGTAATTCCTGTTATAGAGTCCCGTGAGCTGGTCATGCAGGCTCAGGAATTTTAGCTGCTCTTCATATTCCTTTTTATAGGTAATATTGCGGGCAATACAGATCAAAATGGGTTCCTGGTTTTCATCAACAGCCCTCGAACCGGTAAGGGCATACCACTGCCAGCGGCCGTCTTTATGCTTGACCCGGTACTCAACGGCCCGATAGGCACGGTTAAGCCGGAAAAGTTTATCAATATACCTCTGCAGGAGGTTGGCATCATCTTCGTGGACATAGGTAGTATAACCTTTCCCCTCGACTTCCGACCTTCTATAGCCCCGCAGTTTTTTTATATTGGGAGAAACGTAGGTTACAATTCCGGCCCGATTGATGGTGAAGATAATATCGCTGGCCTGCTCCACAAAATTCCTGAACTTAGCTTCACTCTGCCGCAGGGCCTGTTCGGCCCGCTGGCGCTCGCTTATGTCCTGGCAGATGCAAATAACGGTCTTTTCTCCACCGATATCGGTGCCCGTTGCGTTTATTTCCACCGGGAAAATGGTACCATCCTTGCGCTGGTATCTGGTTTTAAAATAACAGTTGATTTTGCCAAGATCCCTAAATACCCGGCGGACCTCCTCTTCGCTCATGTCGACATCCCACTCCCAGGTCCGAAGTCCCAAAAGCTCTTCCTGGGAATAGCCAAGCATTTGGGCAAAACGCTCGTTTACCTCGATAATCCGGTGTTCCTGGTCAATAATAACTATGCCTATCCCGGCTTTGCTGATCAGGGTGCGAAGCCTGAGTTCCTGTTCTTTCAGTTTATCCTCCACCTGTTTGCGGTTGGTAATATCAGCAATAATTACATACCCGCCCTCAATAACACCTGCAGATAATAAGGGGCCGTATTTTACTGCAGCATAAATAACATGCCCAGTCTTAGAACTTGTTTCAATGTCGATTTCCCCAACTTCGCCTTGAAAAATTCCGGCCAGGATAGGGGGCTGCTCATTATTCCCTGGCGCAATAATGGAGTGTATGCTCTGCCCCAGTACTTCGGCCTGCTCGTAGCCAAAGAGCCTTTTGAAGGGGGGATTGGTGTAGAAAATCTTGCCCTCACAATCAAACCAGAGAATGGCATCATTGGTGTGACAAAACATGGACTTATAGTAGGCCAAGCATTCATTTGGGTCGTTGCCTTTGTTACCGCCAGTACCCATCCTTGTACCTCCCCTGTTCCATGTTCCCTTATATCCCCGCTATGCAGAGACAATAAATTGCTGCAAAAAGGCAGTTGCAGCAAGAAGCAAGAATTAACAGGTAAGGAACAAAAATGACTATAGGAAAAATTTTGAAAAATCAAGCGGATAAAAGCCTTTCTTAAAACCCTGTTTATTATTAATTTATTCTACAAAGGATTTCCTCTTCCTGCCCACCCGGGCCATTTCCCCTTAAATAAATTATGTTAGAGAAGGTCGCTGGGGAAGTGGAAAATCTAGCAGCCAAGGCCGGTGAGATCGGGAGAATAATAGAGGTTATCAACGCAATTTCCGAACAGACCAATCTTTTAGCCCTGAATGCCGCCATTGAGGCCGCGCGGGCCGGTGAATACGGTCGCGGCTTTGCGGTAGTAGCCGATGAAGTGAGAAAACTGGCGGAACAATCCGGCCAGGCTACCGGGGAAATTGCCAGGATTATAGAAGAAATAAGAGCTGGTGTGGAGGGAACCCATGCCCAAATGGTCGTTGCTTTGGAAACGGTAAATAGGCAGAAGGAAGCCACGGTGGAAACGGAACAAAGTTTTGACGAGATTCAGCAGACAGTATTGCTCTGCAAGAGTCTGGTGGAGGAGATTGCTACGGAAACCACTCAATTGATGACAGCTGCCACTTCAGTTAACCAGGCTGTAATTCAGATTGCCAGGATTGCCCAGGAGAGTGCCGCAGCAACAGAAGAGATTGCCGCTGCCACCCAGGAACAGTCAGCCACCGTTCAAGAGTTCACGGCCGCGGCCCAAAACCTGAGCAGCTTATCGGAACAATTGAAACAAGAGGTAGCCAGTTTTAATACATGATTTTTGGGCAAACTGATTTATACTCCAGGAGCTTTCAAGCTCCTTTTTTTGTAGGGCCTTATTAGCAATCAGGCTTTCTTTGGATATCTACAAACTAAAGGGCCCGGGGAAATCCCAGGCCCTGGCGTTTACTTTTGTGGCGGAGAGAGTGGGATTCGAACCCACGAGGCAGGGGCTTCCTGCCTACTCGCTTTCGAGGCGAGCGCCTTCAGCCGGACTCGGCCATCTCTCCACTTTTTGCCGGCAAAGTCAGTGTACTGCACTCCTTATTATATAATCTATGCCCCGCCGGGTCAAGGACCCGGTTTTTTACCGGCACCTCAAGCAAAATCGCCTAAAATACCTTCACCAGCACTGCCAGTTCCATCCATTGGATCTGCGGCAGACCCTCCTCCTCCATTCCATCGATATGCTGAAAGAGAAACATTATTCTCAGGTGCTCATTTTCCTCGACAAAGGTCATTTCTTCCTTATCTAAAACGACCTCTCCCTCGTGGGCGGCATGGATAGCCAGGGCTACCTCCTCGATATTCTTCTCATAGATGATTTGCCCTTCCCGCTCTATTTTAAGAACCGGGGCAGCATAGAAGATAGTGAGTCCCCCTTCTTTAACCTCCATGCTATCCTGGTGTCCGGCAACTACCGGCAGATAGTAATCATACTCCGACACATCGAGGAGCCCAGTTCCCTCGAGATGATACCTGAAATATCGGTCCCAGGTGCCAAAGGTCAGGTCAAAGCCGAATACTTCCTCCATCTGCGCCAGGGTAAAGCCAGGGGGAAGGAGCTCCAGGTCGGCCAAGCTGTGGTTATTATGAAAGTAGTTGATAATAGAGCTTATTCTTTCCTTATCCGCCTGGGGTATTTCCGGGGAAGGCACAATATTGCCCGCCACGATCATGCCATTTTTCGTAAGGAGCTTTTCCAGCTGGATATTCTGGCTGTGTTTGGAGACGGCATAAGCGCTCCAGGGGCCTGAAACCACCAGCACAGTGATAATAGCAGCCGAGAGAACTATGGTAACGTTCCTGTTGTCCTTTTTCAAAGCGTAGTAGAGCATCATCCCCGTAGTCCACAGGCCTCCGGCCAGAACCAAATACCTGTTTTCCGTTACCCCGTAGGCCCGGATCCGGATACCCATGGCCAAAAACAGCATAAGGAGCAGGGGCAGGATCAGTTTGGGAAAACAGGCGACAAAGACCCGCACCCACTGATTCCTTTCCTTTAAGGGATAAATGGAAAAAATCACCGCAATACTGACCAGGGAATACCAGAGAACCAGATGGGAGACGATCCCCTCCGGCCAGTACCGGGTGATGATAATCTTGAAAAAGTATACGTAAAGAATGGCCGTGTAAACAGTTAGCAGCGGCATCACAATATATAACAGCAGGATTTGGAAAAACTTTGGATAATCTTCCCTTTTATATTCCACCCCATAGGCCGGTATCCCCGCCAAAAAATAGGCAGGGGCAAAGATACCGGCCACAACTAAAAAGAGATCCAAATACACCTCACCGGGTATACCGGCGGAAAAAAGGGCATTGATGGTAAAAAGAATTGCCGCCAGCCCGGCAAAAAGGGCCAAAGAGTAAAAGTAGGTGGCAGCAAAACCCATCCCCAGTTCCAGCACATAATGCTCAAAACCTCTATTGCGCCCCCAGTAGGGAATAGCAATAAAGAACAAATAGAAGGCCAAGTTCAAGGCCATATACCTGGTCATGGAAACCATATTCTGGTCCGGGAGCAAAAAGTGGTAATACCCAAATAAAAACAAAATTGCCAGCCCATAGGCAAGGATAGCCGGCACCTTCGGCCCTGTCCCCCTTTCCCCCATCATCCGCAGGCACAGGGTCAGGGGAACGCCCAGGGCCAGCGTCATTGCCACCCGCAACAGATTGTCGGCCGCCGGTTGGGTATGATTGTGATTCAGATAAATTAAAATTAGGACGGTGACAAAGGCGAAGACCAGGGGTTCCGGAAACCTTTTGAGGCTGAAAGCTATCCTCCCCGCTACATTTTTCCCTACTTGCAATAATCTCTCCAGCATTTCTCCACCTCCCCTTTATATAGACGCAGGCAAGGGGCATTTAGTTCACCCGGCAGGCGACCATAATGGGGCTAATTCTTATAATGGTAATACATATTTACCCTTCAGGCTGCCGCCAGGGTTCCCCCGGGCAGAAACCGGAAAGCGGGAAATGCCGGGCAAAATTTCTTCCTCACGCCCGCAGGCGGCGGAAAAAATCCCGCAGCAGTTGGGCACATTCCCCTTCCAAAACCCCCCCGGTCACGGTAAAGGTGTGGTTCAAGCGCCCATTCCGGCCGATGTTGTAAAGGGAGTCAACCCCGCCCCCCTTGGGATCAGGTGACCCGTAGACCAGGTGGCCCACCCGGGCCATGACCAGGGCGCCGGCACACATGGGACAGGGCTCGATGGTAACATACATGGTGGTATCCGACAGGCGCCACACCCCCAGAGCCCTGGCCGCCTCCCGCAGGGCAATAATTTCGGCATGGGCGGTCGGGTCCCCCTCGGTTTCCCGCAGGTTATGACCCCGTCCGATGATGCAGCCATCCCTGACCAGCACCGCCCCGATGGGAACCTCCTCCAGGGCCAGGGCCTTCCGGGCCTCGGCCAGGGCCTCCCGCATAAATTCCTCGTGTTGCCTTTCCCTCTCTTCGCCCATCTGCTGCGCCGCCTTCCCACCGGGGCTGAAACCCCGGTTACCCCGGGAAAAATGGGGTTAAAAAATGACTAGCCCTGCAGCTAGTCTTAATAAGAAAGAATGGTGTCCCTAGGAGGACTCGAACCTCCGCAAGACGGGGATTAGGAATCCCCCGCTCTATCCACCTGAGCTATAGGGACACGGTCCCATTTCTCGTATTATCATACCACACCCGCCGGCAAAATGCAACCTTGACCAAAGACGCCGGGCCTTTCCGGCCAAAGTTAAGGGAGAACCCGGCTCCACCCCAGCCCGCCACAGGTTATGGCAGCATTATTTTTTTACCGGTACTTGTTTAACATAGTCCATGGGAAAACCTAAAAGCTGCTGGCCAAAGCGGCGGAACTGTTCGGGATCGGCGCTGGTGTAGAAGCGGTGCCCGGGCACATTGCTCGCCGGTGCCAGTAAACCCTGCTTTTGCAGAACTTCCCTGAGGGTGGCAACGGTGGCCACGGCCGGATCAACAATTCTGAGCTCCGGCCCAACAACCCTGCGAATAACATTCACCAGGTGGGGATAATGGGTGCAGCCCAGGACCAGGGTATCAACGGCAGTATCTGCCAAAAAGGACAGGTATTCCCCGGCTGCCGACTCCACTTCCGGCCCGCTGAGCTTCCCCTTTTCCACAAAGGGGACAAACAAGGGGCAAGCTTGTCCATAAACTTTAGCCCGGGAATTATACTTCTTAATGGCTTCCTGGTAAGACCCGGAGTTGACGGTATATTCGGTAGCGATCACTGCGATCTCCCCCGAATGGCTGGTCATAGCCGCCTCCTTTGCCCCCGGTTCAATAATCCCCACCACCGGCAGGGAAAAAGTCTCCTTCAAGACCGGCAGAGCCGCCGCCGTAGCAGTATTGCAGGCCACCACCAGGGCCTTGACCCCCTGCTCAACCAGATACTCGGCCACTTCCAGGACAAAGGCCTGGATTTCCCCCTGGGACCGGGAACCATAGGGCACCCGGGCATTATCACCAAAATAGACGATACTTTCCTCCGGCAGCATACTCAAAAACCGCCGCACCACCGTTAGGCCACCAAAACCCGAATCAAAAATTCCCACTGGCTCTGACATATAACCCCCCCAATAGCTGCATTTCTCCCCTGCTGTACTGTTATTTCTACATAATTCCCCATCTGCCCGAAATTTCCTTTTTTATTAATAAATTATTACGGGCCCCTGCCGCCGCAAAAATATAAGGGAAAACCACCTGATACTGCCACAAGAAAAGGGAGGGGGCCAACCAGCTTCTGCCGGGGCAAATTTCCAGGGGGTTTTCATAGAGGCACTGCTCCCTTTAAGGTGTGATTTGCGGGCCGATGCCCCCCTTAATGGAGCACCGGCCGCTGTTCTTCCTCCCGCCCGGGAGGGTAGGGTAATGGTAAAACCGGCTCCACCCCGGTTCCTTCCTGTTCTTCCGGGGGCAAATAGGCCCATTGGATGCCGGCCGCCCGGGCAATCTCCCGGTCCATGGTGGTCAGATCCGTCCGGTCCAGCTCCCGGAAGGACCTCTTCCCCAGGGCATAGGTGGCCAGTTCCATTTCCTTTACCGAAGCCATGAGGAAATTATAGAGGCGGGTCGCACCTTCCTTCACATCCAGTTCCTTCCGGTATTTGCCGGTGTAGAGGGGCACCTGGGTCGGGGGTTCCCAGAGCATGGCCTTGGTCAGCTGTTCGCTGAGCATGGCGATGACGGCAATGGTGCCTATGTAAAGGGCATCCGCCCCCAGGGCCAGGGCCTTCAAAAACTGGCCCGGAGTAAACAACCCGCCGGCAATAATGAGACTGACCTTATCCCTGGCCCCGCTCCTTTCCAGAAACCGGACGCTGCGGATGAGGGCGGGCAAGGTGGGGAGACCCACATCATCCTGGAGGATGGGCGGTCCAGCGTGGGTACCCCCTTCAGAACCGTCGACAACGATAAAATCGACCCCGGCCTCCAGGGCAATGGCCAGTTCCTTTTCCAGGTGGTGGGTGGCGGCAAACTTGACTCCCACCGGTACCCCGTACTCCTTCCGGAGGGAACCGACCAGTTTAATGAATTCTTTCCTGGTATTTACCCCCGGCAGCCGCGGGGGGATCTCCTGGAACTGGCCCGGTTTCAGGTGAAAACGCTCCCGCATCTCCGGGCCGATAAAATCCGGCGGCTGGGAGAGGGGTCAGCCGCCTGGGCCCCCTGGGCCAGCTGGATCTCAATGGCATCCAGCCTTCTCAGATCAGCGGGGTCGGTCATATAGCCGCTCCGGGAATACTGCCCAATAAAATACCGGGCCGCCTCCCGTTCCTCGGCGATCAGGGGGGCCTCACCGGAATTGGTGGCTGTCCCCGCCCTGGTGGCTGCCTGGGCCAGGGCAATTTTTGCCCGTAAACTCAAGGCCCCGCCATAGGACATGCCTGCTATCATAAGGGGTATTTTCAGCTGCAGCGGTTTTTGGGCCCGGGGTCCGATAACTACCCGGGTATCAATCCGGGTCTCGGCCGGTGTGGGGAACCGGTGCAGGTGAACGGGATTCAGCAGGATCTGTTCCCACGCCGAGAGAACCACAGGGCTCCCCAGGGGGCGCTCCAGGGGCTTCCCTCCGGCCGCCCTCATCTCGGCTTCAATGAAGTTGTGCAGCCCTACCTTGTCTATCACGGCAACGGGGGAGTAAATGTTCCGGGTATAATGTTCCCGGTAGATCCGCCGGAGAAGATCATCCATCACCGCATCCCCCAGCCGCCTTACCAACCAGCCAAACATTAACACACCCCCTTGTACTCCCTTAGCATTGCTGCCAATGGGGAATAATAATTCACCAAAAGGACAGCCGTGCCTTCGCCGGCAACCATGGCTGTCCCCTCCTCGACAGCGGCAAGGCCCAAGCTCCAACTCACCTAAACCCGCAGCCGCCCCTCAGGGGAGATTAAAACAAGCAACCCTTACCCCTGCCGGGGCGGGATGGGCTTCTTTCCGGCTATGAATTCGCCCCGGGCAGGATGGGTTTCAAAATCATCGGGATTCCAGTTACTGGCCTCAGCCCATCTGGCAGTCAATGACGCTTGTTCCTCCTTTGCCCTCTTTTTTTCCCCTTCTGGAGGCGACGTTCCTTTGTCTTTGTCCATGCTATCTCTCCCCTTTTCTTTAGTTCCCCCTTCAGGTCCGGGGCGCCTTGCCCCCTTTATATTTTTTCCTTCCAGGCCGCCTTCATACATATCATCTTACTTTTTCTGCCGGCCTGTCCCGGAGGAAAAGGGAGTAAAACTATACATTCCTCCCCACAACATAAGAATATGGAGACGAAAAAATTAATATTAATCGATAGTAAATTTCCTTGCCTTCCCATTTCCGAAAGGAATTAAGCATAACCCGTTGAAGTTTGTGTTTAAGTATTTATAAGTAAATAGCACTTGCTAAGGCAAACCCGTCGAAAGGCGGACGCGAAGCCACGGATCTATGGCCTTCAGCTAGGGCAGCCGGGCTGCCAGGGTCGTGCAGGGGTACATCTTTTGGCATAACAGAGCAACGGGGTGTGCTTTTTTCTTTTTTCGCCAACCCACCAAG
>DUVO01000263.1 GCA_012841005.1 Bacillota bacterium
CTCCCGGACCAATCGGGCTGTTACCAAAGCCGTGACCAGTTGTGGTTGCCTGCAAATCAAAGCAACCAAACAGAATATACCTGTTGAGGTTCCCATGGAAAAACTGGGACAGTATGTAGAATCACACCTGGAAGGGAAATTGTGCCCTGATTGCCGGGATATAATTGAGTCGGAATTGGGAGCAACCCTTTTTTATATTGCAGCCCTCTGCAATCTTTTGGACATCGACCTCTATGATGTTCTGGTAAAGGAGCACAAAAAGCTCAAGACCCTGGGGGTATTTAACCTTTCCTAATACCACCAATAGGTCGTGCTTTACCGGTTACCGGTAAAAGAATACCCTGAGGCAGAAAAACGGGTGATGGCCAGGTAAGCCATTACCCGTTTTTTGCAGCCTGCCAGAACACCCTTCTTTCTGTTATACCCGGGCCAACCAGTGTTCGTAAGCCGGGTCTTCTCCCGCTACTATCTTATAGAATTTATCCTGGATGGCCCTGACAATGGGACCGGCTTCTCCCTTACCAATGGTTATACCGTCTATTTCCCTAATGGGGGTAAGCTCGGCCGCTGTGCCAGTAAACCATACTTCATCGGCAATATATAATTCATCCCGGGTCGTATAGGCCTCGACAACAGGGTACCCTAAATCCCCGGCCAGTGTTATCACCGAACTGCGGGTAATTCCCTCCAGGACAGTCGGCAGGGGAGTGGTAAAGACCTTACTTTCTCGGGCCCAGAAAATATTTTCTCCCGGGCCTTCGGCCACAAAACCGTTTGTATCAAGGAGAATCGCTTCATCATAGCCTTCAGCGGAAACCTCCAGGGAGGCAAAAACTGAGTTTACGTAATTACCACCAATTTTTGCCTTCGTAGAGGTAGAATTTATATAGTTACGGGTATAAGAAGAGATTTTCGCCCTAACTCCTTTCCAGAGACCTTCTTCCCCCAGATAGGCACCAAAGGGAAGGGCGGCCACCATAACCCGAACCGGGACATCTTTGGGGTTCAAACCGACCTTCTCGCCCCCCCAAAAGGCCAGGGGCCGGATATAACAGCTTTTCAGGTTGTTAACCCGAACCGTCTCCTTAATTACTTCAAATATTTCTTCCTTGGTGAAGGGTATCTCCATACGAAAGATAGTAGCAGAGTTGAAAAGCCGATCCACATGTTCCCGGAGGCGGAATATTGCGGCACCACCGTCTTTGGTCTCATAGGCCCGTATTCCTTCAAAAACGCTGGTACCATAGTGGAGGGCATGGGTCATAACATGCACCTGGGCCTGATCCCACGGTACAAAACTGCCATCCAACCAAATCTTCTCTGCCTTCACCTTTTCCTATACCCCCCTTCGCATAATTACCCGTCAGGAATACTATTTTTGATATGTTATTCTCCCTCATGTTCCTAATACCTGCCGCAGAGAAACATAAAGGGCAATTTTCATACAGTTTGTTTAATATCATTTTTTCGCCAACTGTTGCCGCCCATAATTTACCAGTAGTTCGGCCAAACCCTCGATAGCGGTAAAGGAAAAGAGGGGAACGGTAATATCCAGGGGGAAATCCGAAACAGCCGCAATTAGATGTCCGGGCGGCGCCAGCAGCTCCGGCGGAAAACCCCGGCGGAAAACCTGCAGCTTCGGGTAGGCGGCCCCCTTGTAGCCTTCCACCAAAACCAGATCATGCTCCCCCAGGGTTCCCAAGATCTCCTCCAGGGTAAGCTCATCTTGAACCCGGCGGATCAGGGCAAACTTCCGGGGAGACGAAATTGCCACCGCAGCAGCCCCGGCTCTGGCCATGCGCCAGGTGTCCTTCCCCGGCTGATCCAGGGAAAACTCGCCCCGATGATGCTTGACAAAGGCCACCCGTAAACCGCGCCTTTTCAGAACTGGCAACAATTTCTCCAGAAGGGTGGTCTTGCCCACCCCTGACGGGCCCACAACCAATACTACGGGGACCATTTATCTCCCCCCAAAACCCATATTTCCCAGCAGGACTGGTTC
>DUVO01000220.1 GCA_012841005.1 Bacillota bacterium
CCGCCCGCCCCGCCTGTTGAAGGACATAAAAAGGAAGTTTCCAACCCTTTGGGCCGGTTTTGCCGGGGGGGGAGCCGGAGCCCTTGCAGCTTTTTTCGCCAATGACTCAGGGGTAGTAGCAGCGGCGACAGCATTGCTCTTTCCCCTTACTACATTGCTTTTTCTCCTGGTCCACCCGAACCAAAAAGAGTCAGAAGGATTAGATAAAATGAGGTAGCAGGAGACAACAGATGGTAATTAAAGAAAAGTAGATATTATGACATATTAAGATATACCTTGACAACCACAAGCTATTTGTTAAAATTTTAGATGGTAAATCCGAATAAAGAAAAAGGGGGGAAACCAAATTGAAAGCTTTAGGACGTCACATTTTGGCGGAGTTTTATGGTTGTACCGGGGCGCTGGATGACATGAAGGAGGTTGAAAAAATCATGGTGGAAGCAGCACTGGAAGCCGGTGCTGAGGTACGGGAGGTAGCATTCCACAAATTCAGCCCACAAGGAGTGAGCGGTGTGGTGGTCATCTCCGAATCCCATCTGGCAATTCATACCTGGCCCGAATCGGGCTATGCCGCCGTTGATGTTTTTACCTGCGGCGAAAGGGTAGATCCCTGGGATGCTTACAATCACCTATATAATAAACTACAGGCAAAAACCGCAAGTGCTACGGAAATAAGGCGGGGGATTTTCGCCCACGAACCACCAAATACCTAGCACCTCTGCAAGGAAGAATAACACAAGTTTACCCTGACTTCTTTGGTTGTAACCAAGGGAATGTCAGGGTATTTTATTATGCCGGCAGGATCTAGGGGAAGCAGGAAGAAATTAGTACAGAAACCCAAGGGTTGGCTATTATAATCATAATTGTAAAATGATAAATGGATTGCTAATTACGCCCCAGAAAATTGATTGAGCACGTATCAAGGAGGTAGAGGCATGGAGCGAACTAAGGACTTGTTGTGCAGACTCACCGGTGCAACAGGTGTGCCGGGTTTTGAAGGTGAGGTCAGGCAGATACTCCGGGAAGAAATGGCCCCCCACACCCATATCCAATTGGACCGCTTGGGCTGTATTATTGCCAAAAAAACCGGGGCTGTAGAGGAGCCCAAGGTGATGCTGGCAGCCCATATGGACGAAATCGGGTTTATGGTTAAATCAATTACCCCGGAAGGTTTTTTGCGGTTTACCCCCTTGGGCGGATGGTCGGATCAGGTTCTCCTGGCCCAGCGGGTTACTATTAAAGGAAGTAAAGGAGATATTCCCGGGGTAATTGGCTCTAAACCACCCCACCTGCAGGATGAAGAGGAACGGAAAAAACTGGTGAAAAGAAAGGATATGTTCATCGACGTCGGGGCCAGGGATAAGAATGAAGCGGAGTCTTTCGGGATCAGGCCCGGCGATCCTATTGTCCCCGCCGGTAACTTTGCAACCATGAGGAATGAAAACCTCCTTTTGGCCAAGGCGTGGGACGATCGGGCCGGTTGCGCCCTTCTCATAGAAGTATGTGAGGAATTAAGTAAGAGACAACATCCCAATACCGTTTATGCCGTTGGTACAGTACAGGAAGAGGTTGGGACCAGGGGAGCAGCAACCAGTGTTGCCAGTATTGATCCGGATGTTGCCATTATTCTTGATGTCAGTATTGCCGGTGATGTACCGGGACTGAAGGAAGAAGTGCAGGAAAAACTGGGGGAAGGACCGACTGTATGTTTGTATGATGCTTCAATGATACCAAATATTAACTTGCGGAATATCTGCCTGCAAACAGCCGAGGAACTGGGCATTCCCTATCAGTATTCGGTGATGGAGAGAGGCGGTACCGACGGGGGCAGGATTCACCTGCACAATATTGGCGTCCCCAGCCTGGTAATTGGTATCCCGGTCCGCTACATCCACAGCCATGCCGGTATCCTGCACCTGGAAGATTATTGCAGGGCCCGCCGCCTTATTACCGAGTTAATACTAAGATTGGATGCCGGCACAGTGGCCGGGTTAATCGACTAAGGGGAGGAGGAACAAGTGGTTCATCCCGATACTTTCATTGCCCCTGGTGCCCAAGTCATCGGCAATGTTTCCCTCGGCGAAGGCTCCAGTGTATGGTTTGGCAGTATTCTCAGGGCTGATATTGCCGCCATAACAATTGGACGTTTCACAAATATCCAGGATGGCTGTGTCCTCCATGTCTCCTTCAATTGTCCCCTTGTCATTGGAGATTATGTCAGTGTAGGCCACAGGGCAGTTCTGCACGGCTGTCATATTTCCCATGGAGTCTTGGTAGGAATGGGCGCCATAGTCCTCGATGGGGCGGAGATAGGGGAAGGGAGTATAATCGGAGCCGGGGCTGTCATCCCGCCGGGGTTAAAGATCCCTCCCCATTCCTTGGTCCTGGGGGTCCCGGGAAAAATTATCCGGAGGGTAACACCGGCCGAGGAGGAGGCAAACAAAAAGAGGGCAAGGCACTACGTCCAGTTGTGGCAGGAGAAATATCACCCCGGGGGATTTACCCCTATAACGGCAAAGGAGGAAGAAAAGCCTTGCTATTAATACCAGGACTCCTTGCCTACATAATTGGTAAAATAAGGAAAGGGAGGCTCCGGAACTTAGCCCATTTACCCTTGCAAAAAATATATCTGTTCTATACTGCTCTGCTTTTACAGGTGTTGGCACGAACCCACTTTCTGGGGAGTGGGGCTCCTTACCTGATAGTTTTATCCTACCTGGTGCTCCTCTTTTCCCTGGGGCTAAATATCCGCCTCCCGGGAATGCCTTTTATTTTCCTTGGTACCCTCCTAAACGCCCTGGTAATATTCCTCAACGGAGGCCAGATGCCGGTTGCCCTGGAACTCCTCGACCTTCCCCTGGAACAGGAAATGCTGAACCTGGCCCAGGGGAAACATACCCTTTTGGCTGAGGACACCAGGCTCTTCTTACTTGCCGATATTATTCCCCTTAAGATACCTTCCCTTTCTTATTACAGTCTCTACAGCGCCGGTGACCTTTTTCAGATGGCCGGAGTTTTTTTACTAATTGTCAAAGGAATGGGTATGTCAGGAGAGGATAACTCAGGTAAGGTGAGTACAAACAGACATAAAATCCCCTTTTTAAGCAATACTGAAAATAGGCAAGGAAAGAGCAAATCTGCAGTTCCTGTCCGGGGGGAGCAGGATAATAGTCACATATCCTAGCCGGGGGGTGATTATTATCCACACTTGTTTCCAGGTTTCCTGGGACAAGGCAGTAAAGGAAGTGCAGAAATTGGACCCGGTTGTCCAGGCCCGTATCCACACGAAGGTCAATTGGGTATCAAGAATTACTCCCTTTCCCTGGCGAAAACTGCAGAACATGGAACTATACAAGCTTCGGGTCGGTCCCTACCGGATTTTAATGGATGTCGACTTTTCTACCCGATCCATTAAAATTATCCACGTAGGGCACCGTTCGAAAATCTACCGGGGCTGATAGTTTTTGCTCTCCCTTGCCTTTATATTTTTTTAACGGCAGGATTTATCTGGATAATAGCGAAGTGTATTTGATTAAGTAATTTGCCGGGAAGGAGATAAAAACAATGACAGGAACCTTGGTTAATACAGGAACCGTTGTCGCCGGCAGTATTATAGGTATTCTCTTGAAGAATATCATTCCATCCCGACTCAACGACAGAGTTATGCAGGGAATGGGCCTTTTAACCCTTATTATTGGTTTTTCCATGGTCCAGGAAAGCCAGGAACTAATCGTTCTCCTTTTAAGTCTCGTCATTGGAGCCGCCGTCGGGGAATTGCTTGGTCTGGATGATAAGTTGACCTGGATAGGACGAACTTTGGAAAACCGGTTCAAAGGTACCCAGGATCGTTTCACCAAGGGATTCATTACCACCAGTTTAATCTTCTGTGTCGGACCCATGGCAATTTTGGGAGCAATTGAAGATGGTCTCACCGGGGACTTTACTATCCTTTTGACCAAGGCAATTATGGACGGTATAACTTCCATTGCCTTTGCTTCGACCCTGGGTGTTGGGGTTCTTTTTTCCGCCCTTCCTTTACTTTTATACCAGGGCAGTATTACCCTCCTTGCCAGTGCCGTCCGCACCCTCTTAATCCCCGAACTGGTTGCAGAATTAACCGCCGTTGGCGGTGCTCTAATAATAGGACTTGCTTTCAACATACTGGATATTGGTAAAATTAAAGTGGCCAACCTCTTACCGGCCCTCCTGATTCCCCTCATGATAGGAAAATATTTCCTTCCTTAAGACGAAATTATTTAAGGTGCATTTTCTCCCTCTGCTTACATATAAATTAAATGATATAATAATGTTAGTATCCTCTACCGGAGGTAGGGAGGGGGAGGAGTCCGTGCCGGCCCGAGTCGAAACGGACAGAGAAGACCTTTGTTACCTTGTCCAGGAGGCACGGGAAGAATGGCAGCAGGCTCGCAATTATTTTGATTGGGTTACCGAACCAGGATTGATTGATTATGCCATCTACTGGTCCCTGGCCGCCCAAAGTCGTTATCATTTCCTGTTACAATTGGCAAAAAAGAGTGGTGTTGCCTTGACCTGGGCGGAAGTCTTCAGGTATTCCCTGGCCGGGGAAGGGAACCGCAGCAATTACTTGGGTTGTGATC
>DUVO01000154.1 GCA_012841005.1 Bacillota bacterium
AGAAGACGGGGAAGGCCGTTGTAGTCCAGGAAGGGCCGGAGAAATACGGCACCGGGGCCGAATTTGCCTATCTCATCCAGGAAAAGGCCTTTGACTACTTGGATGCCCCGGTGAAAAGGGTCTCACCCCCCCATGTGGTAGTACCCTACAGCCCGCCCCTGGAGGACCTGGTGCGTCCGGAATCCGAGGATATTATCAAAGCCGTGGAGGAGATAATGTAAGGAGTTTAGCTGAGGAAATTCATCACTGTCAAGACGTTAAAGGTAGTTGGTACTGCGCCCACATAATGACAAAAGAAAGGGTTAATTACAGGCAGGGAGATAGTCCCTGCCTTCTTTTCTGCAAAATTTTCCGCCCCGGCCGGGCAAAATGACAGTTCTGTTTCCCTGGCGACAGGGGGAAGGGAGAGGCAGAAGGTCTCTATCCCTGTCCCTTTTTTTATCCCAATTTTGGTCTGGGGGAGTAAAAACCTTTCCCGCGGATATAATACTAATGATTTCCATTTATGCCCCTTCTACTTTTTGCCGGGCTTAATCTACCCGGCCCTTGGATTACGGCCCGGGGCAGGGGCCTTTATGGGGGAATTTTCCCACAGCGTTCTTTGGGTATAAAAAGTGGCTTTCATAAGGGATTCCTTTCCATATCTCCTTGAGACAGCCCCTTGGAGCCGGGCGTTTTTGGCTGCAGAAGTTGCTATCATGCTATTAACCGCCCCTGGCTGCTGTGAAGCTGCGGGGAAGGGGGAGGGCTAATCGTGACCCATCTTCACATTCCCGATGGAGTTATACCTGCCTTTTGGCTGGTAACCGGTTTTGCATTGACTGGTATTATTCTGGCCTTGGCCCTGTACAAAACAAGGGGGGAAGAGTCTGGCCGACGGCTGCCCCGCCTGGGGGTGGTAGCGGGAGTAATGCTGTTGGTCATGTCCGTACCCCTTGGTTTTCTTCCCGTTCACCTCAATCTGGCCGTTCTGGCGGGTATTATTCTGGGGCCGTGGCTTGCTTTCATAGCGACCTTTCTTGTTAATATGTTTTTGGCCCTGGTTGGGCATGGGGGGATAACGGCCCTGGGCTTAAACAGCCTTATTTTGGGCCTGGAAGCGATGCTGGGCGGGTGGTTTTTCCGGGGCCTGGCCCGAAAGATGCCCCTTGTCCCGGCTGCAGCAGGGGCGACGGCAATAGCCATGTTATTGTCACTCTCTTTACTGGTGGGGTTGATGACGGCGCTTGATATACACCCCCTTCTACCAGGGGAACACCGGCATGGGGTAGGACTGGAGGGGCGGGAAGAATCAACCACGGTGCTTGAACATCATGGTTATCATCTCCCTGCCGGGCGGAGTAAGGTTTCCTGGCAGCGTTTTTTGGCCCTCGTGTTACCCCTGGGGCTCCTGGGGGCTTTCCTGGAGGCAACGGCCGTTGCCCTGGTAGTGGCCTTCCTGGCCAGGGTACGACCTGATATCCTGTCCCCGGGACGGGCCGGGGGAAGGAGTTGAATACTGCGGCATGGATTTGGCTCTCATCGATAATTATGCCCACCGGGGAAAGACACCCTTGCACCGGGCTTCGCCCATTGGCAAGGTCTTTTTAACCTGTGTTCTTCTCCTGGGCGTGATCAGGGCCCGGACCTACCTGGAACTCACACTGCTTTTCTGTTGTGGGGCGGTGGCCCTGTTCCTCAGTCGTTTTCCCTTCACCAGGCTCCTTCCCTTCCTTTTCTTACCGGCTTTTTTCGGAACAGTATTTGCAGCAGGGGGTTCCGGTGCCGGCCCGCCCCTTTTTCTTATAATGGGCAAGGCTGTAACGGCTGCCCTTTCTTTATTACTTTTACTGCTGACAACACCCCTGCCGAGGCTTATGGGCCTGTTGCGGGTCGTTCTTCCGGGTTTTCTGGCAGATGCCTTCTTTATAACCTACCGGTCTTTTTTTCTCTTGTGGGGCAGTCTGGAAAACCTGCTGCTGATCTATAAAATGCGCGGTGGTTATTCATCCCGGGCTTTATTTACCAACCTGCTTCATTTGGGGCCGGTTCTGGGGGTCCTGGTCCTCCATGCCCTGGACAGTATGGAGCGGTTCTCCTGGGTTTTGGCCCTTCGCGGTGGAAGCGCCAGTTTAGGGGGAGGCAGGGTCTGGGAAAAACCGAACCGGTACGATCTTTATCCCCTGTTGTTGGGGATTATTCTTCTGGTGGTGGTGTTATAAATGGAGCTTGTCCTTGTTCGCAACCTGCAGCATACATATCCCGACGGGAGCACAGTGTCCCTGGAGGGACCTGATTTTACCGTAGGGGCCGGGCAGAGGGTGGCGGTTTTGGGGGCCAACGGCTCCGGTAAGACCACTCTCCTGCACCATATCATGGGCTTGTTAAAACCTAGTGGGGGGAAAGTAGAGGTTTTTGGTTTGGATCCAAACCGCAATTTCCGGCGACTCCGGAGGAGGCTCGGGGTTGTCTTGCAAAGGGTTGAAGAACAACTCCTGGGGCCGACGGTTTTTGATGATGCGGCCTTTGCCCTCCGGAATCAGGGTTGTTCCCAACCGGAGGTGGAAAGGCGAGTAAGGGAGATGCTGCAGGAAATGGGGATAAGCCATCTGGGCGATAAGGTGCCCCATTATTTAAGTGGCGGTGAAAAGAAGAAGGTCGCCCTGGCGGGGGCGATGATCCTTAATCCCCCTCTGTTACTTTTAGATGAGCCCCTCGATGGCCTCGACCCTTTTTCCCGCCAGGAACTTATTCAGCTGCTACTGCGACTTAACCGGGAACACGGTACCAGTCTTATTATTGCCACCCACGATGTAGATATAGTTACTGAACTGGCAGATGTGGTTTATGTCCTCGGTCAGGGGAGAATTATGGCCGTGGGCACCCCGGCCGAAGTCTTTTCCAGGGCAGAGGTTCTCCGGGAGGCAAAACTAGCCCCGCCTGCCCTCACCACCCTTTTTCACCGCCTCCAGGCAGCCGGTGTTCCCGTGTCCCTACCCCTGACACTAGGAGAGGCGGAGGCTTCCCTGACAGCCCTCTTCAGGCGTTTAGGCGGGTAGTCTCCTGATTTAATTCAGAGGACGGCCCTGCAGGACAGCCTGTCCAGAGCGCAGCGGAGGGAGCCGGCGGCATAGGCAGACGGCCTAGAGTAACCGCGTGGGTTACCAGATCGTTACCCTCCCGTTAATCTTTCGTAATTCTTGTTAAAGACGATGTAACGGCTTCGGTGTATAATAAGACTCAAGAAAGGTAAAGGAGTTGATTGGAATGGAGAAAAGGCGGGGAAGGATTTTTCCGGGCGGGCGGAATTTACTCCTTTTCCTGTTGGCGGCCCTGGTCATCATAGCCCTGACTGCCAGCGGGTGCGGCCGGGGACAGGAAGAAGGGCCGCCGGAAAATGGCGGGACAAATCAGGCGGAAGAACAGAATTCTGCTACAGGCGACGGTACGGGTGATGAGAATGAAGTGGTAACCCTCTTCTTTGCCGATGATCAGGCTGAGAAACTGGTGGCGGAGGAAAGGGAAATTAAAAAGGATCAATTGCCTGCTGCCGTTGTGGAAGAACTGATCAGGGGATCGAAAACCGGTCTGGGACGGACAATCCCCGAGGGGACCAAACTGCTGTCAATACAGGTTGAAGACGGTGTTGCCTATGTAGATTTTTCTCAGGAGTTCAAAGATAATCATTGGGGCGGCAGTGCCGGCGAACTCATGACCGTTTATTCCATAGTCAACTCCATGGCGCGCCTCGATGGAATTGACAGGGTCCAGTTCCTGCTGGAAGGGGAGGTTCAGGAAGAACTGCTGGGGCATATGTACTACGGGGAACCCATTGAACCTGACTGGAATCTGGTTGAAGAATAATCTTTACCCAAAGGGCTGCACCATCGGGTGCAGCCCTTTGGGTAACCACCCATGGGAACAACTATTGGAAAAAACCAGTAATTATTCCTCTAAAGGAACACCCGGCGGGCGTTTCTTTTTTGCTTTTTGGTGGTGTGAAATTAGAAAGTTACATATTATTGGAGGAATAATATTATTTGTTAGAGAAGAATAATGAATATTACCATAATGAATCCGGCAATTTTTTCTCCTTGCCTGGTCGGTTCATATTCAACAGCCAGGGGGTGTTTTATGGGATTATAAAACAGTGAAGAAATATGGCATTTTAGAAGCAGGTGGAGGCCGAGGGGAAAGGGGATGTAAGGAAATTTCCTGTGGTATGCCCCGTAAAATGTATAAAGACTTGCGGTTCCAAGGAAGGACTGCCAGTGTGGGAGGTGGGTATTGTTGGCAAAATTGAAAATAATTGGTTTTCTTGCCTTTGTTGCTACGGGACTGGGGTTAATCATAACCTCTGCTGTCAGGCAAACGTCCCCCTGGTTTTTGATCCTGGCGGTTATTGGGGTCGGTTATCTTTTTGGCCTGATTAAACACTCCCATAGTTTGCGTTCTTAGGAGGTG
>DUVO01000281.1 GCA_012841005.1 Bacillota bacterium
CCGCTGACGGCATCAACGGCTACCGATGGGCGGCAACAATCCTTTCCGGCATAATTTCCACCGCTTTGGAACCCATTCCCAGGGTTTCCTTATGGTCCACTACATTAACGGCCAGGATACTGCCGGTGTCAACTTCTGTTTCAACCTTGACATTATCTTTATAGCCCCGATATTCTGCTGTATATTTTCCGGGGGTCATGCCGGAGGCGGCATCTCCCTCCTCACCTGTCTGGCCGCAGGCCGCCAAACTCAGCATCAAAAGTAGAGAAAGCAACAAAGCAGCAGTTTTTTTCACAACCTTTTCCTCCCTCATTAGCGCAATGCCCCGGACCAAACCGCCGCGCACCGTGGAGCAGGGGCTGTGGGGAAAACCTACTGTTTTGATGACCTGGTTACAGAAGGTGTTCTGACCATCAGAAGGACCCTGGAAAACCTGCGGGCCATTGCCGCTGCCGAGGGGGCCGTATCCCTGGAGTTGCGGGATAAAGGCGATGGTGCCACCCAGCTAACCAACTTTCTTTTACAAAAGTGTACCCAAATCCAACTTCTCATCGGCCGCAGGGAAAATCCCGCCCACCGGGGGCCTGGTTTCCCTCCGGAACTAACCCGTAAACATCAAAATATCGCCGAAATAATAGCCATTCTTTCTTCCTTGGGAAAAAAAACGGAAGCCATCTATTACAAAACCGGGCCGGCTGAGAATGGGGTATGCCCCTGAACTAGGGCATATCCTATTTTTTTCCTGGGGCAGCAGACTAATTTGCCTTGTAGTGTTATAATTTAAATGGGTAAAACTAAACTATAAACCTGCCGTAAACAAGATTTTTCCCCGCCTTCTTACAGGCCAGGGGAGGGGATGGAGAGGATGATGTTTATGGACAAATTAGTGTTACCAGAGGGAGCAGGAGTAGTGGCCGTTGGCCTCAAAACCGGCCTGGTGGTGCCCAATGATGACATTGCAGAAATCACCGCCGATACAGTGGCCCCCGTTGTGGCAGACAATGATATTATCTGTGTTACTGAGGCTGTAGTTGCCCGTTCGCAAAATCACTACGTTACCTGCACTGAGTTGGCGGCAGATATTAAGGAAAAATTAAAGCTCAAAGAGGGAAGCACCCTGGCGGTGATCAGCCCCATTGCCAGCCGTAACCGTTTTTCCCTCATCATGAAGGCTATTGCCCTGGCTACGGAAGGGGGCAAGGTAATTGTCCAATTAACTACTCCCTCAGACGAAGTGGGAAACCAGGTTATGGATGAAGAATATGCCACCACCCGCTTTCGCTTGAAACGAACCCTGAAGAGTTTACGGGAGGCGCGGGGGAATACCCCCCAGTTCAATGTCCTCATCCGGGAAATCATTGCCGGGCTCAAACTGCAGGAAATGGGTTATAACATTATCAGTATCCGCAAGATCACAGGCCAGGGAATTGCCGATCTTACCGTCCGCACCCCAGAAGGGAAGCTGGCCGTGATTGAAGTTACCTTTGAAGACCTGGCCAAGGCAGCCAGGAAGTCGGTAGGAATTCAAAGGGACGTACCGGGGGCAGAACAGGCACTGGCTGTAGCCGTAAACCTGGAACACAAACGGATAACCCTGGTTGATGCCAACCAGTACTTAACCAATCCCCGGGCCGATCTTATTACTTTGGACTACGGTCCCCAGCTGTTCAGTTACTATGAACCGGATGTTATCTACCCCAATGAACTGGGGGAACGGAGCTTTTCCCACCCCATTACCAAGATGGATTACCGGGAACTGTACCTGGAAATGATCACCGCGGCAGGAGCCCGGGGTGAGGTTATCTTTACGAATAATCCCTTAAAGGTTTATGATTACGGCTATATAGATGGAATTTGCATCGCTGCCGTCCATGAACGGGAAAAACTACGGGAATTGTTCCAATCCTTCGGCGCCATGGTGCCGGTAATCACCCTGCAGGATATTGGCCCCGGCCCCTGGGGAGTAATTGGCTCCAATATCTCCGATATGAAAAAGGGGATTTTGAAGCTTCTGCCGGAGGATGCCGCCGGCTCCGCCGACCGGATTAAAAACAGGATCAAGGAAAAAACGGGGAAAACAGTTGAGGTCCTGATCTTCGGTGATGGTGCCTATAAGGACCCGGATACCGGTATCTATGAACTGGCCGACCCCCACCCGGCCATCGGGGTAAGTGCGGGCCTGCGGCATGCGGCCCTCAGGACGGGAACCAAACTAAAACTCCAGGTGGACACCCTCCACAGCCAGGGTTATTCCCGGGAGGAAATTGCAGCGATCCTGACGGGCAAGCAGGACGAAATTGCCCGGGACAGCCTGGGGACCACCCCCCGCAGCGTCACCAGCATTTTAGGGACCCTAGCGGATCTGGTGGCCGGCTCTGCCGATGCCGGCACACCCATCGTCCTGATCCGGGGCTTCGAATACACCAAAGCTTAGAACAACAAGGGCGGGGCTCCTTTAATATTGGGACCCCGCCTTTTTTGGTGCGCCCGGCATGGGCGCTGTCTCTAGGGTGAAAGTCCCGAGCGGTGAAGGTAGCAGTAGCCGTTAGCTTAAGGCAAGGGTGTCTGCGGCGACGCAGAATCTGAAGGAAGCCAGCGGCA
>DUVO01000200.1 GCA_012841005.1 Bacillota bacterium
CAGCTGGTTGCCATCCAACGCCCCCGGTTTGAAAGGATCCTGGAGTTTTACTTCCACGCCAGGACAGAACTGGGAGAACCGGAACAGAGGATTCTGACCCTGGAAATAATGGGTAAAAACAGCAATATCGTCCTCCGCCAGGGCGAGACAGGGAAAATTTACGATAGCTTGCGCCATGTCACGCCGGCAATGAGTCGCTACCGGCAAATCCTTCCCGGCCAGCTTTATATCCCACCACCGGCGCAGGGGAAAAAAGATCCCCGCCAGGTGCAGGAACTGACCTTTTACTCTTCCTTGCAGAAAACAACCCAACCCCTGCCCCAGGCCCTGATCCAGGTTTTTGCCGGTCTCAGCCCCCTCCTGGCCCAGGAACTGGTCTACAGGGCCGGCCTGGCTCCTGCTGCCCTCCCCGGTGAATTAAACCGGCAGCAGCTGGGTTCCCTTTGGGACGCTTTTTCCCAGCTGGTAGCTGTAATCGAGGAGCACAAGGAAAGGCCGACGGTCGTAATGGACCACCGGGGGAATCCCCTTGCCTTTTCCCTTATACCCCTTCAGCATTTTACGACTGCAGAACAGCTTTCCTTTGCCAGCATTAATGCAGCCGCCGATTTCTATTACCACCACCGGGAAAAGCAAGAGGCTGTAGCTCGTCTTAAAGAAAAACTCCACGGTTTGTTAGGAAAAGAAATAAAAAGACTGGAAAAAACCATTGACCGACAGGTAGCCACCCTCCAAGCCATGGAAAAAGGGGAAGAATACCGCCGTTTCGGGGAACTTTTAACGGCAAACTTGTATCAAGTGACACCCGGCGACCGGGCAATTATTGTAACAGACTACTACAGCCCCAGCGGGGAAAAGATCCAAATACCTCTGGATCCGAGCCTCAGCCCGGCAGCCAATGCCCAGAAATATTTCCAAAAGTACCGGAAAACCATCACGGGACGGCCCCACCTGGAGAAACAACTTGCCCACAACCAAAGTGAACTCACCTACCTGGAAAGTACCGCCCTGGCCCTGGCCGATGCCGCAACCTGGGAGGAGGTAACGGAAATCCGAAGGGAACTGGCAGCCCAGGGCTACGACAGGGGAGAAACAAGGGACAGGCAAAGGGCGTCCGGACATAGACCAGCCGACACAAGGCCCCGGCCCCTTGCCTTCCGCTCCCGGGATGGATTCACCATTCTGGTCGGTAAAAACAACCGACAAAACGATTATCTGACCCGCCGCCTGGCCAGCAAAGAAGACTACTGGTTCCATGCCAAGGACATTCCCGGTTCCCATGTAATTATACGCTGCCCGCCCCAAACTGACCCTCCTGCTTCTACCCTGGAAGATGCCGCCCTGTTGGCCGCCTACTACAGTAAGGGCCGCTCCTCCAATCAGGTAGCAGTTGATTACACCCGGGTAAAAAATGTCCGCAAACCCCGGGGAGCCCGGCCGGGCATGGTCATCTATGAAGAGTACAAGACCATTTTCATCACCCCAAGCCGGGAAGAGGTGGCTAAACTGCTTCCCCTTAATGCCGGGGATTTTCCCGGTAATAATCAAGGGCCGGTACAGTGACCGGCCCTTTGCTGCAGGTTTTACCGCCCCCCGGCAGGGTTTTGTGCCGGGCTTCCCCTAAAAGCACCACCTTCTTCAGCAGCTGTTTCCTCCTCACCCGCACCATCTCTGCCGGGCAGGATTAAATTCAGGAGTACCCCCACTATGGTTGCCAGGGACATTCCCTGGAGGGTGAAGGAGCCAATACTGACGGCACCACCGCCAATTCCCAGGACAAGGATAACCGAGGAAATAATCAGATTGCGATTCTTGCCGTAATCGATCCCGCTCTGGACAAGCATCCGCAATCCGGAAGAAGCAATGATTCCAAAGAGAAGGATACTGATACCGCCCATTACCGGCTCGGGTATGGTCTGGATCAGGGCCCCCACTTTCTGCACAAAAGCCAGGCCAATGGCCATCACGGCAGCGCCACCGGTTACCCAAATACTATAGACCTTGGTTATAGCCAGTACGCCCACATTCTCACCATAAGTGGTATTGGGCGGCCCCCCCAGGAGTGAGGCTACAGCAGTAGCCAGGCCATCCCCCAGGAGGGACCGTTGCAGACCTGGTTC
>DUVO01000198.1 GCA_012841005.1 Bacillota bacterium
GCAAACAGGGGCAGCCTTGAAAACAAAAACCCTCCGCCAGCTAAGGGCGAAGGGTTCTCCGCGGTACCACCTTAATTTCCGCAAATCCAATCGCGAAAAAAAGCAATAATAACAGGGTCGCCCTGTGGCAACGGGCCCAGGGGGCGATCAAAATTCACGGACACTCACAGCGGTAACGGGCATTTCCGACCGGACTTACTCCTTTCAGCCCGGCGGCTCCGGGGCGACCTTCGGTCCTGCCCTGACCAGGGGGCTTCCACCTTTCCCCCCCTCTCTGCCGGCGGGCAGACCCTACTCCTCCCCATCCTTGCCTGTTCAATATCATTTTCGTAATTATAATCTATAATATCCCCTTGCAAAGATGGTGTCAAGTCTTACAGGGGAAGTGTTATAGGACGGGAGAAGAATAGCTACTTGACCAAAAACTATGGTTTGCGGGGGAAGGTAGGGTCCAGCCAGGCCCGGACATTGACTGCTACCAACAGCAACAGGGGAACAAGGAATTCAAATACAAAGGCGTACAGGGGAGTAATATGGTGCAGTGTTTCCCGTAATTCAATATGGTTTTCCACGCTTACCAGGGCAAAAACCACCAGTAGTATCCCCAGGGGTGGAACAAGGGGACGATACTCCTTCAGGTTAAAGGTCTGACTCAGGCTGAGAACAGCACACCACATGAATACCCCTATTTTGATAGAAACACCGCCCACCCAGATACTCACTATGATGGCCTGTAGGTTTTCAAAAAAAGCAATCCGGACCATATGGGCCAAAGACATAACAGGATAAGGTAGCCGGGGCAATCCCCTTCAGGTAGGCAATGACAACATCGGTCCGGCTGACCCGGCCGATGGTAAAATGCTCCATCCGCAGGCGGGAAGACTTGAGCCGGCGCCGCAGCATGGCTATATTGGTCTGGAGGGTCTCGGTAAAGCCCTCCCGGGGACCCCGAACAGCCGCTTCCGATATGGGTTCCTCGGGGGCCCGCCCCTCCCAGGAACGGGTCTCTGCCACCAGGGCCCGGGTTTCACCGGCCAGGAGAATAGCCGTATTCCCGTCCAGCACCCCCTTCACCACATCACCGAGGGTATAGGCTTCCTTGACATCGCCAATAGTTAAGGTGTTTTCCTTTAACCGGTCCAGGGCCTTCCACAGGGTCAACCCCGGCGGAGGGGCTGTCCGGGCTTCCACCATCAGGGGGCGCAGAATAAACTCCTGCAGCCTGTTTTTATCCACCATGGCATCCAGGTAAACTATTGCTGCCTTGGTCTCTTTCCTGAGACCGATCCAGAACTGCCGGTATACTATATCCAGGCTTTCGCCGAGAATATCTTTCAGCCGCTCTAGATTAGTACTCAGATTTGCCACCAGAGGTTGCTCCTCCAGTTCCTCCTGGGGAAGCTGCTGGGCAGGATCCCCGGCAGGGGACTTCCCCACCAGGGTTTTCAACTGCTTCTTTATCCAGCCCAACATGAACTTTCCTCCCTTACCATCCTGCGCCATGGGTGTTATCATTTAGTTAGTGTGTCTTCCCGGGCATTCCCTTATTCATGGTTAAGAGACTGTCCCCTCTTCTCTCAATCGAGTAGGAGGGGGCGCC
>DUVO01000314.1 GCA_012841005.1 Bacillota bacterium
AGAAGGGCAGTTGATACAAACAATTATCCTTCACCCCCCGCGGGCATAAAGGGCTCCAGCTGCCTGGCCAGCCGGGATGCAATATAGGCCATCACCGGCGGAATGAAAAAGGTTACCGCCCAGCGTACCAGGGTAATATTTACTCCGAGGATGGCCAATTCCATGGGAAGGCGGCTCAAGTCCCAAATCGCCTTGCTGGTAAGATATGTAAATACAGTAGCAAATCCTACCCCGGCAGTAGAAATGGCCCGGGCGATTGGGTAGTAAACGTAAGGTCCACCGGGGGTAATTGCTCCTGCCAACATACCTATCATTAAACCACGCCAGCCTGCTTCCCTGCCCAGGTAATTTTTTATGCTCTCGTGTGATATCAGAACCCCGGCCAAGCCTGCTGCCGCATAGGCTGCCATTACCAGTACCGCCACTGAAAACAGTGTGCCAAGGCCTCTTTTTATACCGGCAACCACCAGATCCCATCCCCCCAGACGGAAGGCCAACACAGCCACTAGAACAGTAATGGCACCAAAAACCTTGGTTGTCCGGTCCATTCCCTCACCTCCCCCAAAGAGTCAGTTTTTATATAATATTAATTACACATTAGAACCATTCTCTATTTGAATGGGTTCTTTCCGACCAAGGTTCGCCTGGGGAGGTTGTATCACTTCACTGTCTATTCCTTACCCGCGGTTGCGAACATCCCGAAATCAGGTGATTATTCTATCCTAAAGCAAATTATGCGATTTGGGAGCATTCTTTACTCCTGCAACAAAGCGCCTGATTATCTCGGCAACGGGAAGGATCTCTTTGATTCTGGTGGCACTGGTCCCGGAAAAGACCAGTCCTCCCGTTACATCCCCCTGCTGGGCCCGTCTGAGGGTATCCAAGATGCAGTAGTAACGGGAACAGCGCTTTAAACAGCCATCACAGGCCTCTATCGGGGGAGGCTCTTTAGCCTGCAGGGCTTCAGAAAACGGGTTGCGTATGGCCCGGCCTGTCATCCCCACCGGACTTTCAATCAAGATAATATCCTCCGGATCAACATTCACGTGCATATCCTTAAATGCCTGAGGAACAGGGCATTCTTCACTGGCAATAAACCTGGTGGCCATCTGGACCCCATCGGCACCTAGGGCAAACATCTCTGCCCCATCGTCCCCTTCGGCTATTCCTCCCGCCGCAATCAATGGTATCTTTACCGCTCGCCTTACCTCAGGCACGATTTCCCGCAGGGGCCTTTCTGTACCCAAATGCCCCCCTGCCTCTGTCCCTTCTACCACAACTGCCGCAGCCCCTAGTTTCTCTGCCACCCTGGCCAATCGAGCAGAAGATACAATGGGGATAATGGGAATCCCCGCCTCCTTTCCCCAGATAAACATATCGCGGGAAAAACCAGCACCGGCAACGATAAAATCAATTTTTCCCTTAATAGCTGCTTGCACGAGATTGGCAAAATCCCGTACGGCAAATAAAACATTAACTCCGATTATTCCGCCAGTTAACCGTCTAGCCTGGCGGATCTCACTCTGCAGTTCTTCAACACTCATCCCTGTTCCAGCGATTGTACCCACTCCACCAGCTTCGGCTACCGCTGCTGCCAAGGGGGCAGTAGAAATTCGTACCGCCATCCCTCCCTGTACAATAGGGAATTTTGGAAGCAAATTACCAATATGAAGCTCTGGCAACTCCATGGTTTTTCCCCATCCTTTTCCTCGAAAATACCTACCAAACTTTCAATTAATTATATCAGATAGTATCTGGGTTTGTCTCTATTTTACCAACACTTACGATTGCCTTGAGAATCTACTCATGCCATTATTACTATACTATAGGATCTTGATGGAAATCCAATCCTTCCTATTTTCCCTTTTTCCAACGGAACTTATCTTTTTCTCTGCAAATAACTGTCCATAGTCTCCGCCGTTACCCTGCCGCACTGCACCGCCTGGATCACAGTGGCCCCCCCTAAAACCACATCCCCACAACCAAAGACGCCCTCCCGGGTGGTACGTCCCTCCTTGTCGGTAAGCAACAAGCCCTGTTCATTGACCATAATTCCCATAGTCGTATCCACAATTAGAGAGCGAGGTCGTTGGCCTATGGCAATCAACACCGAATCCGCCGGAAGATCAAATTCAGAATCGGGCACTGGCAGGGGCCTTTGCCGGCCTTTTTCATCGGGTTCCCCCAGTTCCAACCTGATACACCGGATCCACACCTCTCCTATCTCAACCGGTACCGCTAGAAACATGAATTTCACCCCTTCCACTTGGGCTGCTTCGATCTCCTGAGGTCGGGCCGGCATTTCCTTACGGCTGCGCCGGTAGAGGATAGTGACTTCCTCTACCTCCAGATTCCGCACCAGGGTCCTGGCTGTATCCATAGCTGTATTCCCGCCCCCAATAACGACCACCCTGTGCCCCAGGCGATAAACCGCCGGGTTCTTTAGATAATCAATGGCAAAGTGAACATGGGGTAGAC
>DUVO01000250.1 GCA_012841005.1 Bacillota bacterium
ATTTCCCTCCCTTGCTGCTGCAGTTGCTGCTGATTCTGCCGTTCCTGACTCTCCAGTTGGCTGGCAATCTGGCTAATGGAGTTCATCTGCTGGCGAAACTGTTGCAGCTGCTGTTGCAATTGGCTTGCCTGTTGTTGGTGCATTACCTGTTTCACCTCCTTGGAAAAAATGGACCGCAATAATTATTCTTTGCAGTACCACCGGGAAGTATCCCATTCGGCAAGCCTGGTAAAGGTCCAAATTCTTCCTTACCAAACTATAAGTTAATCTCGGCTGTCTCCCACGGCAATCTCCTGCACGGCTTCCCCGCAGGGGGAAAGTTTCTCTATCCGGGCCCAGGGGATATGCCTTTGCACCCCCTCCACCACATGGGGATGGCAGGTAAACAAGAGAATCTGGTGTTTTTGGGCTACCTGTCCAATTACCCGCAGAGTTGAAGACAACCGCCCAGGATCGAAATTAACGACCACATCGTCCAGGACCAGGGGAAGAGACGGTGCCCGGCGGCTGTATTCGCCGATCAGACCAAAACGCATGGCCAGGTAAAGCTGTTCGGCGGTACCGCGGCTCAATTCCCCCGGGGAAAGGACCTTACCGTCATTCCTGTTCACAAAGATGGCCTTTTCCCCCAGGGGGGCCCACACCTGGATATAGCGCCCCCCTGTAATCGTATTAAAATAAGCGCTGGCTGCCTTCAGGACCTCAGGCTGTCGCTCCCGCTCATACCGGGTGCGGGCCCGGGCCAGCAGTTTATGGGTTATCCGGTAAGCCGCCCATTTCCGGGCATATTCCGCAACCCGGTTTACCAGCACCTGCCTCTCCAGCAGCAGGCGCGATAAATCCTCAGCCTGTTCCAGATTGCGAATCCTTTCCTCCAACTGACCAAGTTCCTGCCTTTGTCCATCTGCCGCCCGCTGCAAACCCTCCAGCTCCTCCCGCCGACGGGCCAGATCCCTTTTGAGGGAGGTTATGGTGGTATCCTGCAGGGCTTCTTCCAGCCTATTCGTCTTTCCACCGGGGCTCAGGGCAGCCAGGGTGCCCAGCAACTCCCTCTCCCGGCGAAGCAATTCCTGCAAGCGCTGGTACTGCTCTCCCCGCAAGCGGAATTCTTCCCGATCGGTAGCACCACCTTGCTGAAGAAGGAGGTCAATTTCTCCCTTAACCTGGTGCAACCGATCCAGTAGTTGAGCATATTGTTCCCCTTTCTCCCGCAGCCGGCTCACCAGGACCTCCTTTTTCAGTTTGTTCTGCCGCGCCTCCTGGAAAGCCAGGTACATTCCCTGCACACAGGCGGCATAATCTACCGGAGCCGGTTCTTCGCCCCGGTCGGACAGCACCCGGCAGACCCGCTCCTGGTATTCTTCGATCTGGCTCCTGATAGCAACCCTTGCCCTTTCCTTCTCCCGCAGGTGTCCCAATAGAACCCGACCCCGGTCCAATTCCTGCAGCAATTCCCCTGCCTGCTGGGGCGTAAGCCCGGAGGAAAGGTCCCTTGCCTCCAACCAGGATTGCCACTTTCTGCAAGCCTCCTCCCAGCCCTTTTCCCTTGCTTCGCTCTCTGCAGCCAGTGCCTCATACTCCCGCCATCGTCTTTCCCATTCCTCCCTTTTTTCCCGGTAATTTTCCCAAAGGCGCTCCTTTTCCCGCCTCGCCTCCCGTTCCCTGTCCAGCTCCCGGGCCACCTGGCGTAGTTCAAGGACGGTGAGCCGGTCCCTTCCTACCAGGGAGCGGGAAAGTTGGCTGAGTCTTGCTTCCAGTTCTATAACCCTTTGCCGCTGCTCCAAAAGATCCCGCCGGGCTTTTTCCCCCTCTGCGGGCCGGCTCCAGCAGCCCAGGGCATAGGCCAATCCGGCAGCCCCGAAGACAACCAGCAGAGCCACCGCGGGTTGCCTACTGCTGAGCAGCCAGACTGCACCTAAAAAACCAGATACAAGTACCACTGCCCGGAGCCAGCCCCGGGTGGGCCTGGCCCCCTGGAGAAGGTCCAGTATTTCTTCCCGGTGTTTTAGCTCCCTTTCGGCCTCCTCCAACCGGTAGGCCGTTTCCTCGGCCTCCTGCAAATTTCTCTCCCGTTCTGGTAAAGATGTACCGGTAGGAGCCGGGGGAACCTGGTAATTTTCCCAGGCCTGCCGTGCCCCCGCGACCCCTTCCTCCAATTTGGCCAATTCTCCCCCGGCCTGCTCCAACCGGAACCGGGCCTGGGCCAGTTCATCCTCCAGCCGGCGCAATTGGGTGATGTGGTTTTCCACCTGGGCCCTGGTGGCCAGGGAAGTATCAAACTCCTGAACCCGCTCTGCATCCCATTGGGGTCCCAGAATCCGGCAGTGTTCCTGCCAGCGTCGAGCCATTTCTTCCCCCTCGACCTGTAAAACCGCCAGCTGCTGGAGCCGTTCCGTATACAAAGCCCGCTCCTCCTCCAGGGCGGTGAGCTCCGGGCCCAGGGACAGCAGCCCCTCGTCCACCTCCAGTTCCCCTGCTTCCCTTTCCAAATCGCCGATCTCCCGCTCCAGGCTGGTCAAGGAGGCCCGCAGTGCTCCTTCTTCCTTCGCCAGGGCTTCGAGCCGGCTGACCCCGGCGACAGGAAAGGCTGTGATAACAGGGAGACCGGCTATCTCCGCCCGTACCTGGACCAGTTTTTCCCAACTGGGCCATGCTTGTTCCAGGGTCTGCAGCCACCAGATCTGTTCCTGCAAATTCTTTATCTTGGTTGAGAGGCGGTGAAGTTCTTCTTCCTGGGTGGCAAAGATACCCTTCAGTTCGTTGTATTGGTCCAGTCTCCCCCGGATGCCGGCAATTTCCTCCTCTAAATCCTCCAGCTGGTGCAGTATGATATTTATTTTGGGCCTTGCACCCCGGGGAGCAAAGAGCTCCTTGCCCTTATCCACCAGCTCAGCCTCAATCCGAGGCAGGGAAGTGACCGTCAGTCCCAATCCGGCACTGTAAATGTGATTGGCCACCGCATCCCGCTGCAGGGTTTCCAGCCGTTCCAATTCCCCAAGACCAATGGCAAAGACGTTCTGGAATAATTCGGCGGATATTCCCCCCAGAAATTGATTAAGGTCCATATCTCCGGCCTGGGGCCCCTTCCGGCGCAGTACCCGCTTGCCCCGGCCGCTGCCACTTAGAGCCAGTATATATTCCTGGCCCGTTTCATCTTTAAGAAAGAGCTGACCGCCATGCTTCCCTCCCCGCAAGGGTTCATAACGGTTCTCCCTGGTGCGCCCATCGGGAAAGCCGAAGAACATGGCCCGGATAAAGGTCATCAGGGTGGTCTTCCCGACCTCGTTGGGCCCCCAAAGAACGGTAAGACCGGAGCCAAGTTCCAGGGTGAAATTATGGAAGATGCCGAAACCGTCCACAACTAATTTACTGATGGAAATCCCCATTACTTATCACCACTTTCCCCCAGCAGCAGATCCAGGCCGATTTCCCGCGCCTCTGCCAGAAGGGCTTGCAGCTGGTCCGCCTGGAGGGGTTCCAAATATCTCCGGGCCCGGTTATGGCCGTAAAGTTCGGCCACGGCCAGCTCCAGCTCCTGCAAGAGTCCTGCATTTTCACTGCCTTCAAGGCAAAGTCGGACAAAATCTCCCACCAGGGATTCCCCCGCCGCCAGGGCCGCCAGATCCCGCTGGGCACCGGTGGCCAGTTCAAGGGAATCCACCCAGGTATTAGGGACCCTTGGTCCTGTGGTCTCCCGCAATTCCTCCAGCAATCCCTCGGAGAAGCCCCGCCGCTTTAGGTCATGGTGGAGGGGTCCCCGCCCTGTAAGGGTTATACGGATAATGGCCATCTGGGAAGGGTTCCGGCTCCCCCTTTCCTCTACCAGCTCCCGGAGGGCATCGAGGAGTTCCTGCTCTGTTTCAAGCCCGGCAATGGAAAGGGATTCTGCCAGCCAGATCACATCATGAGTCGGACAAAAGCGGTACCTCGTCCGGTCCTCCTCCACTTCCACCAGATAACAACCCCTTGCCCCGGTTTCCCGGAAACTCCGCCCCTGGATATTGCCCGGGTAAAGAATAACGGGATGCTCCGGGTGCAAAACCCGGGTGGTATGGATATGCCCCAGGGCCCAGTAATCAAACCCTGCCTGTTTCAACTCCCCCAGAGTGCAGGGAGCATAATTGTCATGTTCGGGATTCCCCTCCACATTGGCATGGAGGAGGGCAATGGCATAGGGAGCATCGGGGTCCCGCCGGAACAGGCGGGCATAGTTTGCCGATACCGCAGGCTGGGGATAACTGATCCCGTAGACCCGGGCCACCTCCTGCCCGTCCCTGTACACTCCCCTCCCCTGTACCTGTCCCGGGGGAAAAAAATGTACACCCTCAGGCCAATCCAACTGGGCTCGCCACCCACCACAATGATCATGATTCCCATGGACTATAAAGGTCTCGATCCCCTCCCGGGAGAGGCGAGCAAGTTCCCGGCGCATAATGACCTGGGCCTGGAGACTCCGGTCCTGTTCATCAAAGAGGTCACCGGCCAGGAGGACAAAATCAACCCCTTCCTCTATGGCCAGGGAAACCAGATTGGTAAAGGCGGCAAAGCTTGCCCGCCAGAGCCGTTCACCAACGACCGGGGCTTCACTGCACATCCCCTTAAAAGGACTGTCCAGGTGCAGGTCTGCCCCATGGATAAAACGAAATCTGCCCACCTTTAATCCCCCCCTGCAGGATAACACGTCTCCCCTTGCCTAATATTTCTAGTTCCTGGGGGCGAACTCCTGTATCCTTCCTCGTAGTATCCCGTAAAAGAAGGTTGCACCCGATTCTTCAGGCCCCAGCCGCTCCTTTCTAATATTCCCTTTACCTTTTTCCGCCAAATAATTATCGACTTGGTTCAAAGAATCACTTATAATAAAATCGAATAAACTCCAGATTGCTCGAGTTGAGTCTCTACAAAGGAGAACCCCCTATGAATACAAATTTTTTTTCCAAATTAATAGGAAAGAGCAGTGAATTCCCTTTAGAACATAGAATTTTCAATATTATTGCCCTAATTGGTATCATTATGGCCTTTACCGCCAGTATCATTAATTATTCTCTCAATCTGGGGCCTGCTACGGTACTGGTCACCTTTGCCTGCGGAGTTATCTCCCTGTGGCTTTATTACTTGTCTTTGATTAAAAAGCTCTATACCCTGCCTGTTTATTTAACAGTAATCATTCTGAGTTTTATCTTCTTCCCAACCATGTGGATAATTAATGCCGGTACATTGGGCAGCATTCCCTACTATATGGTTGTACAGGCCGGCATAATTGCCATCCTCCTCACCGGGCTGGCAAGAAATGTTTTCCTTATTCTTTTTCTGCTGGTTATCGCCGGCCTGATCATCCTTGAATACTCCTTCCCCAATTTGGTAATGGATTACGATTCCAACCTCATCCGGTATTTAGATACATCACTGGGTTATTTTATCTCTCTCCTGGCCAATACCGCTCTATTTGTGGTGATTATAAGCAATTACAACAAGGAACGGGAACGGGCCCACCGCAATGAAATGAAATACCGGGAGCTGGCCGACTCTTTACCACAAGTGATTTTTGAGATTGATTCCGGGGGAAACCTGGTCTATGTAAACAAAAAGGCAGTCTCTTTCTTCGGAAAAAGTGTAGAGGAATTGCTCCAGGCCAATCTCTTGGATTTTATTGCCCCGGCGGATAGAAACAGGGCGAGAAGGGATTTTGTCAGGCTTGTTCAGGAAGAAAATCAAGGAGAGAATGAATACTGCCTCAAGGACTGTAAGGGAAAAGAAACGCCGGTATTAATCAAATCGATCCCGGTCTTTGACAACCGTAAAATCCTGGGCTTCAGGGGCTTTATCATAGACATCACCGAACGCAAGAAAAACGAAAGGAAATTGCAGTATCTGAGCCACTATGATTATTTGACAGGGCTCCGGAACCGGCACGGATTTGAACATGATTCCCAATTACTGCTTAAGAAATACACCACCGGGATCG
>DUVO01000064.1 GCA_012841005.1 Bacillota bacterium
CTGACTACAGCGGCAAGGCTTCGCTGGAGGGAGAGACCCTGCCGGTTCCCCCAGCTGGGCTGGAAGTGAAGGAGAGGGGCTTTACCTGGCTCCGGCTGGGATGGGAGCCGGTGGTAGGGGAGGATCTGCCCCTGCGGCTGCAGCGCAGCGGCGCTGCCGGTGGAGTGGAACTGGACCTGCTCCTGGAGGAGCCGGGTTTTTATCTCGATGAGGGCCTGACCCCCGGCTGCACTTACACCTACCGGGGCGGTTTTCACTGGGAAGAGGAAACCTACTGGGAGGAGGAAGGGGTGACAGCGGCAACCCTGGCTCCGCCGGGGGATGGAGACGATCCGGACCAACCAGGGGAAGGGGAGGACCCCGGCGATCCGGGCGAAGGGGAAGATTCTGATGATCCCGGAACAGGTGAAGATCCTCTCGAACCCGGGGAAGGGCAAGACCCGGACGGGCCGGAGGAAGGGGATTCTGAAGACGGTGTCGGCAACGGCGCTGGTCCTGGTGGGAAAGGACCCGGAAGCGGTAAAACCGGGGAAAAGGACCGGGGAAACCGGTCCGGGCGGGAAGTTGCTGCGGAACGACCCGCACCGGATATGGTTTACCAGGCCGACTTTGCCGACATGACCCTGCAGGATGGTTGTGCCCTGGTGCAGCTGGAGGATTTGGCCGCTGCCAGGGTTCGATTGTCCCGGGAACTGCTTGGTTCCCTGGGGGAGCTGGAGCAGCAGCTACTCCTCTCCAGCGGGGAAGTGATAATTGCCCTGGAGCCGGCCCGGGTGGCGGCAGACCTTACCGGTGCAGAACTGGACCTGCGGGTGGCAGCCGGGGTTTGGGAGGACTCTGGTCCGGCGCCTCCTGCTTCGTACCGGCCGGTAATGGGGATCTATTCAATTGCCCTGGACCCGGAGCCGGAAGCCGGGCCCTGGCTGGACCTGGAGTTTAATTATGACCGGGCCGGGGTGCCCCCCGGGGAAGAAGCCCGGTTGGGAATCTACCGCTGGGATCCCGATGGTGGCACCTGGAGCTATGTGGGGGGGAAAGTGGACCGGAGCCGCCGCGTGATTCGGGTGCAGGCGGTGCCCCCCGGGACCTATACGGTAATGTCCTATTCTCCCCTGATTACCGATCTGGAAAACCACTGGGCCCGCCAGCCGGTGGAGGTTTTGGCTTCCCGCCACCTGTGGCCCCGGGAGGAAGGATTTCGCCCCCAGGATCCCCTGGGCCGAGGTGATTTTACCGGCTGGTTGGTAAAAATTCTTTCCCTGCCGCCTGCAGGGGATGCCGGTCAGCCCTTTCCCGATGTAAAGGCGGGAGAAGGCTATGCCGCGGAAATTGCTGCGGCCAGGGAGGCGGGCCTGGTGACGGGTAGGCCTGATGGTGCCTTCCATCCCGCTGCTGCTATGACCCGGCAGGAACTGGCCCATCTAGTAGGGAAGGTGCTGCTGGAAGGGATGGTGGCTGTCGACCAGGAAAGGGAACTGTGGGCACCGGCAGGAGAGCAGTTTGTCGACTGGGAACAGGTGGAGGCCTGGGCCCAGCCCGGGGTGGAAGCAGCGGCAGCCGCCGGCCTGTTAACGGGTCGGGCTCAAGGTGAGCTGCATCCCCGGGAGCCGGCCACCCGGGCGGAAGGGGCCGCCCTCCTGGCCCGGCTATTGGAACTGGTGGAAAAGGTTAATTAGGGGCGAAGGACCAATTTTTTTGCCTTGCGGGTATCAGTCCTTCCGCTGCAATGCTGCCCTGCGCAACAGCAAACAAGTATTTATGATATAATCAAGGAGAAATTATATGGGGGGAGGAAGTGGCGTGCTGAAACAGGTACAACTGGGGCAGACAGGACTGGAGGTTACCGAGCTTTGTTTTGGGGTATTGCCCTGTGGTCCCCTGCAGAAGGATCTTCCCGAAGAGGAATGTGTCTCCCTGATCAGGGCGGCCCTGGCGGCCGGGATCAACTTCTTTGATACTGCCGAATCCTATAAGACCCAATCTTACCTGGGCAAGGCCCTGAAGGGATGGGCAAAGCCGGTGGTGGTGGCCACCAAATCTGTTGCCACCAGTTTCGAGGGGATGCAGGCCAGCGTGGAAAAATCACTGGCCGAATTGGACCGGGAAGTCATCGATATCTACCATCTCCATGCGGCCCGGGTCGATGAAAATGTATTCACTGAGCGGGCGGGTGCACTGGAATGCCTTAAGGATTATAAAGCCAAAGGGAAGATCAGGGCCGTCGGCATCTCTACCCACAATGTTAAAGCCGTCCGGGTTGCTGCAGTAAGGAACGACATCGACGTGATCTTTCCCCTGATCAATAAGGTGGGCCGCGGCCTCCTGGGGGGTACAGTGGAAGAAATGATTGCCGCTATCGGGGAAGCGGCTGCCGCCGGCAAGGGCGTTTATGCCATGAAGGCCCTGGCAGGAGGGCATCTCTTGGGAGACCTGGCCGATGCCTTCACCTTTGTCCGGGAAATTCCAGGGAACCAGGCCACTGCCGTGGGAATGGTTAGCCGGGAGGAATTGGAATACAATGTTGCCTTTTTTGCCGGCCGGGAGATTCCGGAACACCTGGCTGGGACCACCGAGATCAAACAGAAGAGGATCTTGATAAGTTCCTTCTGTGCCGGGTGCGGCACCTGTGTCAAGACCTGCCCCAACGGAGCCCTGTCCCTGCAGGACGGTAAGGCGGTAGTTGACCACAGCCTTTGCATCCTCTGCGGCTACTGCAACCCCGTCTGCCCGGAATTTGCCATTCGGTTGATTTAGGGAATAGAGTAACAGGAAGAGTACCCCGGTTGAAGCAGTGAATCATTGCCATACGGCGGTTGAGAGAAACACCCCGGTGTGATACCGGGGTGTTTTAAATACTGTACCTTAAGCAATTTTCTGCCGGCGTTTTTCTGCTAAATCCAGATACTCAATCAGGTCGATAACCCTGTTGGCATAACCGTATTCATTATCATACCAGGCCAATACCTTGACCAATTTATTGTCGATGACCATTGTGGAAAGGCCGTCGACTATGGCCGAGTGGGGGTTGCCGATA
>DUVO01000086.1 GCA_012841005.1 Bacillota bacterium
CGCGGGAGAAGGCCTCTCGTCCCTGGAACAGGGATGGGAGGCTTTTGTATTGGGTGTGATTTGCCTTGCACGGGTATGTATGCCCCCGGTGACCGGGAGAGGGTTGAAAAGAAAGGTGCAGGGGACGCCCCTGTGGCGTCCCGATAGGCGGGATCTGCTGGTCTCAACTTATACCGTTTTCTCCTTCACCCTGATCACTGGTGGCGCCGTCACGGGGACTACTGACCAGTTATAAAGGAGGAGGTTAATGTGCTTATGACAGCACCCCGGGGAACGCGGGATATACTTTCCCCGGAAGTGGAGAAATGGCAGTACTTAGAGGAAAAGATCAGAAAGCACTGCCGCCGCTATGCTTTTTCCGAGATCAGGACTCCGATTATTGAACATACCGAACTATTCCAGCGCAGCGTGGGGGAAACTACCGACATTGTCCAGAAGGAAATGTATACCTTCCAAGATCGAGCCGGCCGGTGGCTGACCCTTCGTCCCGAGGCCACAGCTTCTACTGCCAGGGCTTACCTGGAAAACAACCTCTTTGCCCAGCCCCAACCGGTAAAACTATATTATATCGGCCCGATGTTCCGCTATGATCGGCCCCAGGCCGGCCGCTACCGCCAGTTTTATCAGTTTGGCGTGGAAGTTATCGGCACCCAGGACCCGGCTGTTGATACAGAAGTAATCCTCCTGGCTGTCCACCTTTTTGCCGATTTGGGCTTGCGGGACCTGGAAGTGCACCTCAACAGCATTGGCTGCCCCCAGTGCCGGGGCGCGTACCGGCAGGAACTTCGCGACTATTTAGCGGGTCATCTGGAGGAACTTTGTCCCGACTGCCGGGCCCGGTATGAACAGAATCCTCTTCGGGTCCTCGACTGCAAACAGGAACGCTGCCGGCAGGTTGCCAGAAAAGCCCCGGAATTCAGTTCCTACCTGTGCGAGGAGTGCCGGGAGCATTTCCAGTTGGTGCAGGGATATTTGCGGAGTATGGATGTAAAATACCAGTTGAATCCTAATCTGGTCCGGGGATTGGACTATTATACAAAAACAGTTTTTGAGATTGTTTCCCGTGAGTTGGGCGCCCAGGCGGCAATCTGCGGGGGAGGCCGTTACGATGGCCTGGTGGAGGAATGTGGTGGGCAGCCTACACCGGGAATCGGTTTTGCCCTGGGCATGGAGAGACTCCTTTTGGCTTTGGACAATGCGGGTATAAAGCTGCCTGGGCGGGAGCCTCTGGATGCTTTCCTTGCCACCATCGGCAGTGAAGCCCAGGCACCGGCCCTAAAACTCTTGTACCAATTGCGGCAGCATAATCTCCGGGTAGATAAAGACTATTTGGGGCGCAGCTTAAAGGCCCAGCTGAAGTATGCCGATAAGAAAGAAGCCCGGTTTGTTGTAATACTGGGGGAAGGGGAACTTAAGCGCAATGTGGTTCTTATCCGGAAGATGGCAACGGGAGAACAGGAAGAAGTGCCCTGGGAACAGGCTGTAGAAAAAATCCTGGCAGAAATGGGAGGGGTAGCTGATGGAAAATAGAAAAGAATTAAAGAGAACCCACCACTGTGGATTGCTCCGGGCCCAGGACATAGGGCAGGAAGTTACCCTTATGGGGTGGGTGCAGCGGCGCCGGGATCACGGGGGCTTAATCTTTATCGATCTCAGGGACCGGAGTGGGATTGTCCAGGTGGTACTGAGCCCCGAGGTAGATAGGGAATCTTTCCACAAGGGCGAAGAGGTCCGGAATGAATATGTTTTGGCTGTCCGGGGCAAGGTGTCTGCCCGGCCTGAGGGAACGGAAAACCCAAATTTGGCAACGGGTCAGGTGGAGGTGTATGCCAAGGAACTGCATATTCTCAACAGGGCCAAGACCCCGCCCTTCTATATCGAAGAAGGAATCAAGGTTGATGAAAATGTACGCCTGAAATATCGCTACCTTGATTTGCGGCGGCCTGACATGCAGAGAAGAATTATTACCCGCCATCGAGCCGCCAAGGTGGTGCGGGATTTTCTCTCTGAGGAGGGGTTCATTGAAGTAGAAACACCTATGCTTACCCGCAGTACCCCCGAAGGTGCCCGGGACTTTTTAGTACCCAGCCGCCTCAGCCCCGGTGATTTTTACGCCCTCCCCCAATCACCACAGCTCTTTAAACAGTTGCTGATGGTTTCCGGTTTAGAGCGCTATTTCCAGATTGTCCGTTGTTTTCGGGATGAAGACTTGCGGGCTGACCGGCAGCCCGAGTTTACCCAAATTGACATTGAAATGTCCTTTATAGATCGGGAGACCATACTAGAACAAATGGAAAAAATGATGGCCAGGATTTTTGATGAGATCCTCGATGTCCGGTTAAGATTGCCCTTCCCGCGGCTGACTTACCGGGAAGCAATGGACCGGTTTGGCAGCGACAAACCTGATACCCGCTTCGGTATGGAGATTAAGGATGTAACTGCGGCTGTAGCCGGGAGTGGGTTTAAGGTGTTCCGGGACACGGTGGCAAACGGAGGACAGGTAAAAGGCCTGAACCTGACCGGCGGCCTTGCCCTGACCCGAAGGGA
>DUVO01000130.1 GCA_012841005.1 Bacillota bacterium
GGGAGATGATAATAAAGATAAGAAGGGTTGCCATTAGTACTAAACTCCACCAGGAATATCTAAGGAGTTTTAGATTCATACTGGCCTTGCGGTGCATGATTGTGAACAGTTCTTTCAGGCCACCGGCGATGACAATACCGGCCGTTCGCCCCAAATGGGAGGCTGCGTCCTGGGCTCCCAGGTAATCCGCCACCCCCAGGGCCAGTAGAAAAAAGCCTCCGGCACAGGCAAATAGAAAATAGTTTCCCAAAGGTATTTTTCTTTCTTGTAAACGAATAATGGTTGTCCCAAACCCCACCATAGCGGCAATTGTTCCACCCAGATTTGCGCCCAGTTGTGGTGAGGAAATAAAGACAAATATAAGAAAAAAACCGGGTACGGTAAGGACGAAGGGATTAAGGGGCTTACCCTGGTAACGGAATTCCTCGGCCAATCCGGTCAGGCCAATTATGCCCGCTCCCAGTAACAACCCCATATATTCATTGCCGATCCCATAGTACCGGGCACCGCTGATGGGGCAGTAGCCCAGAATTGATTTGAAAACTAAAGATTGCCCCAGAAGGAGATCTAATAAAAGAAGGCCGGCTGTTGCCAAAGCCAAAAGCAGGAAAGGCCGAAGTGGGTAATAGGGGCGGTTTACCAGTTTAACAAGCACTGCCGTGCCGATAACCGTCATCAGTAATATACTTTCCAGCTTTTCCAGGGCAAAAAGCGGCAGGATTAAGAAAACCAGGGGAACGGCTGCCACAGATACGAGTAAAGCTGCCAACAGGTATTGCCACCGGATAGCTTTATAAATTACTAAAAGGGTACCCGCGAGCACCAGGAGGATAAAAACTATATAGGCCTTGATTAAAAAGGGCCGGTATTTATAGTTGCCGAGGAAAACACGTTCCATGGCAGTCAGGTAATCCTGGGGGTAATCAGCAGGCATGACGGAAATTGGCCTCCCCGTCATGTAATGCGGGACCGGGAGCTGAAAATAGGTAAGAATAGTTGGGGCTATATCTATATTAGCTATTAATCCAGTCCGACGGGTTGTAGGTGAAGTCAAAAGGCCGGGGGTAATGCCATTACCGGCAAGTAAAACAGGTGTCAGCCTGTCCCCTTCCCGGTACCCACCGGCCGAAGGAGATGGGATGATAAGGAAGAAAAGGGTCTTTTCCAGGTCTAAGCGGGACAGCAGTTCTCCCAGGAAGGTATCGGCCCTTTCTATGGCTCGGGTTCTGGCGGCAGCCCCAAGATCGGGCAGCAGAAAGCGGTTGTAGTTGTCGACCCGGGCAGTATCACCCCAGTCAATAACGATCACATTGGAACCTGCCACTTCTTGAAAGGCCTGGAGGAGGGAGCCGATATCGGTTTCCCGGCCATAGGGAGCAGAAGGGTTTTTCCGGAGAATGTCCTCCCCTATAATCCCCCTATCCACAACCCCCATTGTATCCATAATAATACCGGCGGCCGGGCGCCTTGGCACCCCGGAGAGATCGCAGTTGCCCAGCAGGCTCCTAGTGAGACCGGCCTCAGAAAGGAGCTGCCCCAGGGCACCCGGGACAGCTGTTGCCGGCAGCTCCCTGTTGCTGGAAATAATTTCTGCAATACCCAGGTTCAGGATAGAACCCTCCGGTTCCTTCCCCACTCGCCGCTGGTAGACCAGTGCTGCTTTTTCCCCTTCCCACAGCTCTTTTGCTTCCAAAGCCGGTTCAACAGCGTCACTGGCACTGGTACGGGCCCCGGCTCCAATCGTTAAATAAGCGGCGGTTTTTGCGGAACCGGAGGCGGTAGCTGTATTCATTAGCCCGAGGGCACCTTGAGCTGCGAGTTTATCCAGGACAGGTGTATGGGCGCCAAGCAAATCAGCGTAAGTAATGGAATCGAGGATAAAGATTACTACTTGTTTGTCGTCATGCACAGGGGCTGTATGCCCTGCTTGCCAGAAGGCATTTAAAAAAAGAAGTAGGACAAAGGGAATAATTACAATTTTCTTATTCATCCTTTCTCCCTGCCTCTCCTGGAACAATTGGTGGTCATATTTTTCCCTGACGCAACCAATTTGCAGTACTGCCTTGCTATTTAGCAGTATACCCGCCAGCTTCGGGCAATAATACAATTTTACCTGCTGTTAAACAATTGGAAACCTGCACGAAAAGGCCCGGCTTGTTCTGTTGTGTTCTTGCTTCTGAACTTTGCGGAAAAACCGGCTGACCTGCCTGCCGGCAACGGCCCGGTTCCTTTCGTTACAAGGAAGGCATAAAAAAAGAGGGTCCTGGATAACCCTCTTTTCGCCCCTTATGTAATGGTCGGAGTAAGCGGATTTGAACCGCTGGCCTCTTGCACCCCAAGCAAGCGCTCTACCAAGCTGAGCTATACCCCGACCTTTCGCTGTGCATATATTATTATAACCGATGCTCTTTCAAAAATCAAGTACTGAGAAGGGCTTCCGCACCCCTGGTATTGAAGCCCAGGACAATGTTTCGGGCTTCAATATCCATACCGGCAAAGGCTTGCTTCATTGCCTGGCCAACTTCAGCGGCATTATCTTTGACAAAGGCAATTATGGTCGGACCTGAACCACTTAAGGCGGCGCCCAGGGCCCCTGCTTCCATGGCCCGGGCCAGTGCCCGGTCCAGGCCGGGAACCAGACCTTTACGATACGGTTGATGCAGCCTGTCCTCCAGGGCGGCAGGCAACAAGTCCCAGCGTTTACTGGTAAAGGCGCCCAAAAGGAGAGCTACCCGCCCCAGGTTGTGGACCGCATCGGAAAAAGCTATTTGGACCGGCAATACCCTCCGGGCTTCTTCAGTTGCCACCAGAAAATCGGGAATACAGACTACTGCCTGCAGTTCCCGGGGCGGAGCAAGCTGCAAATAATGGTACCCCGCCCCTGTACTTTTGGCAGTGGAAATTACCAGGCCGCCGAGGAGAGCGGGGGCCACATTGTCGGGGTGGCCCTCCAGTTCCACTGCCAGGTCGAGGAGTTTTTCCCGGGGCAGGATTTGTCCTGTCAGGTAATCTGCAGCCAGTAATCCAGCCACAATTGCAGCGGCGGAGCTGCCTAATCCCCGGGCCAGGGGAATTTCGTTTGTCATCCTCAACACCAGTGGCGGGGGCGTAGAATCCATTTCCTCGTAGTAGCGAAAGAGAGCCCGGTATACCAGATTATCCTCAGAACAGGGCAGTTTTCCTGCTCCTTCACCAAATACTTGGATGTGGGTTTTTACTCCATAATCAATTTCCAGGGTGTTATAGAGTTCCAGGGCAAGGCCCAGGCAATCAAAACCGGGACCGATATTGGCAGTTGTTGCCGGAACCCTGATTTTCAGCATTCCCGGTCACCCCCAAATGGCCTTCTCTACAGCGCTAAGATCTGCCTCCACGCTGGAGGGAGGGGCTATACTTTTTAAGGCGATATCAGGATCCTTGAGGCCGTTTCCAGTAAGAACGCACACAATCTTGTCGCCCTCTTTAAAGTATCCTTTGCGCGCAAACTTCATCACACCGGCAACGCTGGCAGCTGATGCTGGTTCCACAAATAATCCTTCTTTTTCGGCTAAGAGTTTATAGGCATCCAGGATTTCCGGGTCGGTTACCGAGGCTATTTGCCCTCCCGATTCCCGGGCTGCCCTCATAGCTCCTTCCCAACTGGCGGGGTTCCCGATCCGGATTGCCGTAGCCACTGTCTCAGGTGCCGGAATTGGTTTACCCCTCACAATGGCTGCCGCACCCTCCGCTTCAAAACCCAACATTTTCGGTTTACTTGATATCCGCTTCGCCTGGTAGTATTCTTTAAACCCCATCCAGTAAGCGGTGATATTACCGGCATTACCAACGGGAAGGGCCAGGTAGGTTGGAGCTTCTCCCAGTTGATCGCAAACTTCAAAGGCTGCCGTTTTTTGCCCTTGCAACCGCATCGGGTTTATGGAATTGACCAGGATGACGGGATGTTTTTCACTCACCTGCCTTACCAGATTTAGGGCCTGATCAAAGTTCCCTTTAATAGCAATAACTTTAGCACCGTACATTAGAGCTTGGGCCAGCTTACCCATTGCAATTGCTCCGGCGGGGATGATGACTATACAAGCAAGCCCTGCACGGGCGGCATAAGCGGCAGCGGAAGCTGAGGTGTTACCGGTAGAGGCACAGATAACTGCCCCGGCACCTTCCTCCAGGGCCTTGCTTACCGCCATAGTCATACCCCTGTCTTTAAAAGAACCAGTGGGATTGCTTCCTTCCAACTTCCCATAGATTTTAACCCTTCCCCCCAGTTCTGTTTCCAGGCTGGTTAAAGGTATCAGGGGAGTGTTACCTTCATGGAGGGATACTATAGGGGTTGCCTCACTAACTGGTAAATAATCCTTGTAGGTGACAATAAGTCCTGGCCACATTTTATTCTCCTCCTTCTTCGACAGAATCCCCGGGTAGGGAAAAGGAAAACAATAAAAGGAAACCGGGATTGCCGATTTCCATGTTAGCTTATTTCCACTTCCAATGGGGCCGGTATTCCCTGACTAATTTTACCAACCTTGGCCGATGATATCGATTTTACGCACACCATCACATTTACGCAGTTGATCTAAGAGAGTTTCAATTTCAATTTTCATATCCTTGGTTTCAATGGAAAGGGATACATTGGCAACGCCCTGCAGGGGAAGGCCCTGGTTGATGGTGAGGAGGTTGCCGTGGGCTTTGGCGACGGTAGTTAACAATTGGGACAATACTCCAGGCTGGTGATCTAGCATCAGGGAAAGGGTAATTATCTTTTCCCGGCTCAATTCGGTAAAGGGAAAGACATAATCCCGGTATTTGTAATAGGCAGCCCGGCTGATTCCAGCTTTTTCTACCGCTTCATTTACCGTTTTGCAAATTCCCTTTTTCAGATACTCCTTTACCCGGAGGGTTTTGCACAGGGTGTTGGGTAAGGCTTCTTCCCTGATTAAAAATAGGGATTTTTCTCCCTCAGTCATCCTTCTCCCCTCCCGTCTATTCCCGGCAAACATATTTCTGTTTTCGGTAGACATTATAACACAAGTGTAAGGGCTTGGCAATAAAAAAGCGCTGCTAAACTTGTTAGCATGCGCTTCTCCTTTCTGTAAAAGGTAGTGAGATTCTCCTGTAAGTTCTCTCAGGAAGGTACTCTTTTCCCGTCCAAGTCAGAAAAGAATCGCCTCAATTAAAGTATAATGCAGATCA
>DUVO01000244.1 GCA_012841005.1 Bacillota bacterium
CGCTGGGATGCACCGCCCCAGATGCACAGCAGGCCCCGGCTGATGACAAAGTCATCATGGAGGAATTCAACCAGCTGGCTGCCGGGAAGGGGGAAGTGGCGGCCCTGGTGGAATTCATCACTGACAATATTGGCCAGGTAACGGCAGAAAATGCCTCCCTTATGGTTGCCCGGCTGGAAGAAGCCCAGAAGGAGAACCTGCCCCAGCTGGAGGCCAAGTTTTTCGCCGATGCCAATCTCCAGACCCAGCTGTCGGAGCTGGCTGAACCTCAATTTGAGATTGATCTTTCCGGTGCAGACCAGATAGAACTGGCAGAAGTAAGGGAATTATTGCTGGAAACTAGAGACACCGGCTATAAAGTTGAAACAGCAGAGGGAATGTTCTTCCCCATCATAGACTATCAATTCTATCAGGAATATAGTCCCCACGTGACCGCTGATATGCAGGAATATATCGCTATTATGGCCACTGAATCAGATGCCGTACCGGCAAAGGACGCCGCCCTGGTCATTGGCTGGGATGAGGTGGTGGCAAGGGCCCAGCGCATGGCCCAGTTTATTGAGGAATACCCCGATTCAATAAGGGCAGACCAGGTGAAGGAACTGTATGATAAGTATATCATCTTTACCTTGTTCGGCCTCAACAACACTCCCCTCTTTGGCTATAATACCAATACCATGGTTGAGGAGGCAAAGGATGTCTACCGACAGGCCGCCGCAGGCAGTGAAGACAATGCTTATCTTGAGCTGCTGCGGGATTACCTGAAAGTACTGGAATAAAACAATTATAAACTAACCGATGAGGTCGATCAATATCGAAAGAACATAACGGAATAGAGAAATCAAAGGCCAGCAACCAAAGGTCACTTGAACGGCCTTCAGGACATAACCTGAAGGCCGTCTTTGAGATCTTGGATATGGATATTTCTCTGCAAGCTGCTCATCTATGCTTCTTGTTTTTTATATAGTCAAGCTTCTTCTTCATTTCACCCATGCTGCCAAACATCCTTTTTATTTTTGCCTTCTCCCGCTGCTTGAAGTCAAGTCCCGCATACTCCAATTCCCTCTGCAGCTTCTGGTAGCTTTCAAAGCGTTCTCGGGACAGGAGGCCCTTCTCTATAGCTTCCCGGACTGCACATCCCGGCTCATGGCGGTGCTTACAATCGGAATAACGGCAGCGACGGGATATTTCTTCAATGTCGGCAAAGGACTTGGAAAGGTCGGCACCGGCAAATTGCAGTTCCCTCATACCGGGGTTATCTATTACTATCCCCCCGCCTGGTACCAGCAACAACTGCCTGTATGAAGTGGTATGTCTGCCCCTGTCATCATTCCGCACTTTCCCTGTGGTTTTATCACGCTATTTTTTCACTTTTACCCGTCTACAGGGATAGATCTGCCCATTTTGCCAAATCCCATAGACCATTGTTCGGAAGAGATGCATCTTTACCACTGCCGATTTAAAACAAACCAGAGCATGGAAAGAAAAAACAGCCCTGTTCCTGGCCAGCCAGAATATATCCCTTTTCGGCTCCTCGGTGGTGAGCTTTGCCACCATCTGGTATATCACCCTGGAGACCTCTTCCGGCAGCTGGGTCATTCTGTCAACCATCTGCTCCCTATTGCCCCAGGTGCTGATCTCCCTCTGGGCAGATCGTTACGAGCGCAGGTATTTGATCATATTGGCCGACGGGTTCATTGCCCTGTCCACCCTGGGGCTGGCCATTGCCTTTTTCAGCGGCTACAGAAGTATCTGGCTTCTCCTGGTGATATCCGTCATCCGTTCCCTGGGCGCCGGAATCCAAACCCCAGCGGTAAATGCCATGTTTCCCCAGATCGTACCGGCAGAGAAACTGACACATGTGAACGGAATCAATCAGGCCTTAAACTCCCTGCTACTCCTTTTGTCGCCCGCTGTGGGCGGTATGGTACTTGGTTATTTCGATATTGCCTGGGCCTTTCTCCTGGATGTAATGACGGCCGCAGTGGCCATCATAATACTGTTTTTCCTTAAAACAAAAAGGGTTGTCCGGGCCTCCGGGAATGTCTCCCCCTTCACAGACTTGAGGGAAGGTTTAACCTTCACCTTCAGCCACAGACTGCTGAAACGGCTTATTATCTGTTACGGCATTTCCTTCTTTTTAATAACACCATCGGCCTTTCTGACTCCGGTTATGATTGAACGGTCTTTTGGCGGTGATGTGTGGCGGTTAACCGTCAATGAAATGGTCTGGACGGTAGGCTCACTGCTGGGCGGGGTCTTTGTCTCCCTCCACGGAGAATTCAAGGATAAAATCCGCACCATAGGAACGGCATTGATCGGCTTTGGTCTCTGCTTTGCCCTCCTGGGTGTGGCAAAACCCTTTTCCCTGTACCTATTTTTTATGGGTGCTGCCGGTTTCTTTTCACCGGTTATTGCCACCGCCCAAACGGTGTTGATCCAGGAAAACGTCACCGCTGCAATGATGGGACGGGTTTTTTCCATCATGCAGATTATCTCAGCCGGTGCCATGCCGGTGGCCATGCTCCTCTTCGGCCCCCTTGCCGATGTGGTGGCAGTGGAGACGATTCTGCTGGCAACGGGAGTTTTGCTGGCAGGTTTAGGGGTGGTTTTCCCAAGATACAATTAGCCTCAGTAATGCCGCGGGGACGGTTTTCTGTTGGTCTGCAACAGAGAACCGTCCTGTTTTATCCCCGGAAAAATTTGGGACTGTAAAGGGGCGGGTCTACTCTTTACTCGAACATATGTTTGGGTTATAATATAGTTACTCTCCTGTGGAGGTGACTACCCTTGGCGGGGGAAAAGAAAATTGTCTTTCATATTGATGTCAATTCGGCCTACCTCTCCTGGGAAGCGGTGGATCAACTGCAGCACGGGGCCTCCTTGGATATACGGACGATCCCCGCTGTAGTTGGCGGCAATCCGGAAAAACGGCACGGCATAGTCCTGGCCAAATCAATACCGGCCAAAAAGTACCAGATCAAAACAGGGGAAACTCTCTACGCGGCCCGCCTGAAATGCCCCGGGCTGGCCATTTTCCCTCCCCGGTACGATCTCTACATCCGCTGCAGTGAGGCAATGCTGGCGCTGCTGCGGGAATACTCCCCCTCCCTCCAAAGGTATTCCATCGATGAAGTTTTTCTGGACTACACCAATATGGAGGACCACTTCGGGGACCCCTTAAAAGCCGCCCACCAGATCAAGGACCGCATCCACAGGGAACTGGGTTTTACTGTCAATATAGGGGTCTCAAACAACAAACTCCTGGCCAAAATGGCTTCCGACTTTGCCAAACCCGATCAAGTCCACACCCTTTTCCCGGCAGAAGTCCCGGAAAAGCTCTGGCCCCTGCCGGTGGAAGACCTGTTTATGGTGGGCAGGGCCACGGCCCCCAAACTCCACCGCCTCGGGATCTATACCATCGGCGACCTGGCCCGGGCAGACCCGGCCCTGCTGAAAAAACGGTTAAAAAGCCACGGCATCCTGATCTGGAATTATGCCAACGGCAAGGAGGATTCCCCCGTGGGGGACTTTCCCGGCATCAAAAGCGTGGGCAACTCCTCCACCATCGCCTTTGATGTGGAAGACAGGAAAACCGCCCACATGTTCCTCCTTTCCCTTACCGAGATGGTGGCCATGCGCCTGCGGAACGCCGGCTACCTCGCCCGGCTGGTGGCTGTCTCCTTAAAATCGAAGGAGTTCTTCTCCTACTCCCACCAGCGCAAGCTGTACTCGGCGACGGATTCCACCAACCAGATCTATGGGACCGCCGTGTCCATCTTCGATGAAATGTGGAAAGGAGAACCACTGCGGGCCATCGGCGTCAGGGCCGGGGACCTGGTTGAAAACTCCCGGCAGCAGCTGTCCCTCTTTGACCCCGGGAATTTATTGAAACAGCAGGCCATTGATGCCGCAGTCGATAAAATCCGGAACAAATACGGATCCAATATGATCATGCGGGCCGTTTTCCTCCATTCGGGAATCAAGCCCCTCACGGGAGGGGTCTGGGAAGAAGATTATCCCATGATGTCAAACATTCTCTAAAGATTTTGGGGGTGTTTTCGGTGAAGGTCCTCATGAAACCGGTGGATATGATCGCCACCTATCCCCGGGATGGATTGCCCATCCCCCATAAATACAGGATAGCAGGCACCGATGATACTGCTCAAGTAATAAAGGTCGACAGGATCCTATACAAAACCGAAGAAAAATTGGCCGGTAATAGAATGCTCATTTACAAGTGCCAGAGTATAATTGCCGGCAGCCAACGGGTCTATGAGTTAAAATATGAAGTGAACACCTGCCGCTGGTTTTTATTTAAGATGTAACTATATTTTCCGCGAAATCCTTGAGGGGCAGCACCCTCACCCCCGCCGGGAGACAATTGAAAACAACTTCTTGCTGTCAAAAATAATCTTTCCGGGATTAAAAAAGGTTTCAGAAAAGGCAAAGAGCCACCAGGTCCTTCCAGTCCTGGTGGCTGTTATCTTTATCGCTCCCCCCTGCCGTCGCCAATCAATAGCTGCGCAGCAGTTCTGAGACCGGTACCGGCTGCAGGCCTTGCCCCTGTAACCGTTCAATAATTAGGGGGAGGGCCTCAATGGTATTTTGGTGCCCTTCATGGAGAATGATGATAGACCCCGGCCGTACCTGTTCCATTACCCTGCTGACAATTTGCTCCGCCGTTGGCTTATCCCAATCCCGGGGATCAACATTCCATAAGACGAGCTGCTGCTTAAGTTCTCCTGCCGCTTCAATCACTGCCCGGGAATAACGGCCATAGGGTGGTCGTATATATTTGATCTCCTGTCCGGTAATATCATAAACTAATTCTGCCACCCGCTTCAGGTCTGACAGCACCAACTCCAATGGCATTTTATCCAGGCGGCCATGGGCCCAGGAATGGCTGCCCAGCTCACTTCCCTGTTCCACAATCATCTGCAGTTGAGCCGGGTTACGCTGGGCTTGTTCGCCGACCACGAAAAAAGTCCCCTCGATGCCGTATTGGGACAGGATCTCAAGGTACTGTTCCGTCTTCCCGGGATAAGGTCCATCGTCAAAGGTGATGGCCACTTTATCAACGACAGTACCATTATATACCAATTCAGGCAGTTCCGGGAGAGGCAACTCGGCCGCCACCGCCCGCTGTGGAGGCAGAAGAATCTGTTCGGTACGGGCAAAAAGGATATTCCTGGCCAAGGAATTGAGGGTTCCACTGCTGTATAATAATTCCAAGCGCACTCCTTGTTCCGAATTAGATAGTTCGGCACCTGTTGAAAGTTGTACCGGATTTAGTACGAGGGCCAAAAAAAGCAGTGCCGCGATAATAATTTGCCCGTACCCAAATTTCATTTTCTATCCTCTCCCTCAGCATTACTCACTACTTATAAAGACGCATTTTTTCGTGGAAATGTTTCAAGAACGTAACATTTAGTAAAATATTTTCCGGGTAATCGGCTCCTTGGCTCCTACGGTATTAAGAAAAAATAAACATATGAAAGGAAACAGCCCTGTAGTATAGAATAAATGATTCGTGACCGGAAAAAAGACACTATGCGAAGAAGAAAGGAGAAAAACCGTGGCCCGGGGACTTATCATCGAAGGGATATCGGGCAGCGGCAAAACCTCTGTCCTGAAAGCCTTGCTGCAACATAAACAAACTGAAAAAAATTGGGCCCACTCACAGCTGGTATTGACGGAATACCATACCCAGCGGGTATTGGAGGGGAAAGAACAGCAGGGTTCCCTCGAGCCCGGGGACCATCTGGCCTTACTGGAGGAACTGGTAGCCTTTATCGAAGGCCTGGAACTGCGCCGCAGAGAGCGGGGTTGGGCTCAAGGAGCCCCGGCAGAATCCGACTTTTTCTTTGTCCTGGAGCGTTTTCACCTTACCCATGTCTTTCGTTTCCCTTATATGAACTGGGAAATGGTCAAGCCCCTGGACCAGAGGCTGAAAAACCTCAATGCCGCCATTATACTGCTCACCGTTAAGGCCAAAATTTTGGAAAAAAGACTTTTCGCCCGCCGTCATGCCTGCTGGTTAAACTACCTGCACCGCTACGGCAGTACCCCGGCAGCCATTGTAGACACCTTTATGCAGCGCCAGCAGCTGGCAGTTGACCTGGCCGCCCGGTCCTCTTTGCCTGTAATTACCATTGACACCTCGCGCAAAACACCGGCGGAAGCTGCCGGGATTATCCTGGCCCAGCTGTAATGCCCGGCCCTGCCTGTATAAAATACCAAGCCTACCCCAACAATAGCACTAATAACAAGCTATAAATCAAACAGAAAACCTTTCAGGAGGGAAAGGAATCACCTGGCCACCGCCGAATTAGTGAAAAAATAATCCAATGGGGAGGGAACAAGAAAATGATCGAAAAGAAATTTTCCTTTACCTTGACTGACCGGAAGCATATTGAAAGAATCCTGGAAGATGACAACGTGGCCATCAATCATATGGTCCTGCCCCAGGGAGAAGGCCTGCCCGAACATTATTCCAATTCCAATGTCTACATGATCGTTCTCCGGGGACACATTACCCTGCAATTAAATGACGAAGAGGCCAACTCCCACCCTGCCGGCAGCATCCTCAACATTCCCTATCAGACAAAGATGAACGTATACAACAACCATGAAGAGATAGCCGAAATATTCGTGGTAAAGGCTCCAAGCCCACGAAAAATGAAGTAGGGTGGTCTGTGACCGCCCATTTCCCTGAATTGTAAAATAACACGAGATATTATTGGGGTTCTCCTCAACCGCCCCTATTAAGACAAAAAAGAAGGATAAACCATTCGTGTAATACGAAAAAGTTTATCCTTCTCTGTCGTTATAATACAGCAAAAAGGGTTTACTTTTCTATTCCTTGCCAGCGGCAGGGGTATTATCCCCAGAGCTAAGGTGCCACCTTCTCCGCAGAACGCAGGTACTGGTGAAAGAAATACTCCCCTATTGCCACGAGAATCCCAAAGAGGAACAACCCGGTCATACTCACTTGAAAAGCAGGTAAAAGCATACTGACAATATAAGCAGTCAATGCCCCCATGGCACCATCACCGATAGAGGCAATAATGTTCCCGAGACTGGGCAAAACCAGGAGGTCTCCCACCAGGTAGTTTATTACGGTACCGGCAAGGGCCACCCAAAAGATCGAACTCCACATATTTTTGTCTACATAACCAAAGGCGATCATGGCAAAGATAAAGGTCATAATCAGTTTTACCAGCAGGGCAGTCGTCGTATTGCTCATAATCCTCACCTCCTCCGTCCCAACTGGACTGCATGTTTATCCTTATCATTCCCCTTGTACTTTATACATATTTATGTAGTTAGGACGGAAAAGGGGGAGAAATACACCTGTTTTTAGAGATTCCCTTTTAAACCCAGTTCTTCTGCCGCCTTCTGCATCGCCTTGATAGTTTCGGCAAAGACCTCATCCAGTTCCATGCCCAGCATCCGGGCTCCTTCCTCAATTACCTCCCGGTTGACGCCGGCGGCAAAACTCCTTTGCTTCCATTTCTTTTTCAAGGACTTGACCTCTAGATCCAAGATACTTTTACTGGGGCGCATGAGGACAGCCGCCACAATTAATCCCGTCAACTCATCGATGGTATACAGCACTTTCTCCATCTTTTCCACGGGTTCCACATCAGAGCATAGTTTCCAGCCATGGCTCTGGATGGCATGAATATACTCCTCCGGCCACTTCTCTTTCTCAAGAATTTCCCTGACCTTCCGGCAGTGTTCCTCCGGATACATTTCATAATCGAGATCATGGACCAGCCCGATAACCTGCCATTTTTCCTTGTTTTCCGGATCAAATTTCTTCGCGAAATGGGCCATCACCGCTTCCACAGCCAGGGCATGATTGATGAGATTCTCACTCTTGGTGTACCTGGTGAGAAGTTCGTAGGCCTCTGCCCGATTGGGTACCTTGGTTGCCATGCAAACCCTTCCTCCCTAAATGGGTATTAATAATTAACCCCATTACCGTTTTCCTTTATTTTAACTATCATTTCCAGCCAGGTCAAGGTAAAGGACCGGTTGAATCTCCTTTCTATCCGCTCTTAACGCTCCAGGCCGGGGTGCGCGCAAGAAATAATTTGCCCCCTGTGCCCTTCTTTATTATAATTAAAGGAATGAAAGGAGCTTGACCCGTTATGGAAAAGAATAAAACCTGTCGACGGCTAAAGACCAGCATCTGGAAGGAAGTACTGCAGGACTGCTTGCCCATGAGTGCGGGGCTCATCCCCTTCGGATTGACCTGCGGCATAATGGGCCGGACCGCCGGCCTTTCCACCTTTGAGATCACCCTCATGTCGGCCGCGGTTTTTGCCGGGGCCTCCCAGTTTATAGCCATCGGTATGTTAAGTTCCGGTGTCGCCAGCTGGGGTTTGATAGTCCTGACCACCTTTCTCGTAAACCTGCGCCACCTCTTGATGGGCGCTTATATGGCACCCTATTTTCTAAAGTTGCCCCGGCCCCTCCAGTACCTCCTGGCCTTCGGCATGGTCGATGAAAGCTACGCCCTGACCGTCAGCCGCATTGAGAGAAAGGGTTATGATGTCAATTACAATCTCGGCGTCAGCAGCCTGATCTATATCATCTGGCTCCTGGCCACCTTCCTGGGAGCTTTATTTTATCAGAGTATTCCCGACCCCTTGGAATGGGGGATTGATTTTGCCCTTCCAGCAACTTTCATGGTCCTGTTGATACCCCGCCTGGCCAACAGGACGGCCCTTATTGTCTCCCTGGTTTCGGCCCTCTGTGCCGTCTGGGGGACTCTGTACCTTCCCGGCAGCTGGTATATTATTGTCGCCGCAGTGGCAGCAACCCTGGTGGGAGGAATAATGGAAAGGAGCAAGCCCAATGAACGGTAAAATAATACTGATCATCTTCGGTATGGCCGCTGCCACCTACCTCACCCGGATCGGCGCCCAGCTCATCTTTGCCCATGCCGGCATGCCTGCCTGGCTGGAAAGGTGGTTAAAACATGTCCCCACCGCCTTCCTGACGGCCCTGATCGTGCCGGAACTGCTGCTGCCCCAGGGTTATCTTGATCTGACCTTTAACAACAGCTACCTGCTGGCGGGAATTGTCGCCGCCTTTACTGCCTACAAAACCAAAAACGTATTACTTACCATTGTCCTGGGGATGGGAGTGATTATAACCCTAAACAAGTTGATATTGTAGATTACTGCTGCACCTCAAATACTCTTGGCCAGGGCGGTAAGGCCCTGAGAAGCTGTTTGTTGTGGAAACGAATTAATATAGGATATTCCCTGTTGGTATTAACCCTCTACCTCTGCCCCTGCCTGCCAGGGTGGGGTGGACTTGCTCTCCACTTGCTGTGGAAGTTTTTAGCAAGCAGGGGGCCTCCGCCCTTTGAAATCGTCTTTTTTGGGGCAAAATCTTGACAAAGGCCCTGAACTTGTCCGGCCTTGACAGGTACAGGATGTATATGATACGTTCTATTTAGGTAAATCCGGTTAATTGCAAAACTGAATATTCACGGGGAGCCGAATCATGGCTGAGAGTGAACCTATCGGTTCAGACCCTTATAACCTGATCTGGGTAATACCAGCGGTGGGACTTCTACGGCAGTACGCATTATGCTTTTACCCAGTCCGCAGGGGTAAAAGTTTTTTTATCCCGCACCTGTGCCTGGGTCTCTGATTTTCCTCGAGATGGCTCTCCAGAAAGGAGGGCCTTTCTATAGGGCTTTGGTAAAATATTAAACTATTTACCAGGGAGGTAAAACAATATGAAGACACAAAAGTTGACCTTGGCCGCCCTTTTTATCGCCATTGCCACCCTAACAGGCCATGTCTTATACATTCCAGCCGGTTTCTCCAAATGTTTTCCCATCCAGCACACCATTAATATATTGGCGGCTGTTCTCCTGGGGCCCTGGTATGGAGTTTCCATCGCCTTTGTAACCTCTCTCCTCAGGAATATCCTGGGGACAGGTACCCTGCTGGCCTTCCCCGGCAG
>DUVO01000035.1 GCA_012841005.1 Bacillota bacterium
AGGGAGAGGAGGGATGCCTATGGCTTCAATACTCGATCTCCTTCTGACCGGTCTCTTCCTGGACAACAAGACCAGGAAAAATGACTACCCCCAACGACAGATTATTGTATTTAAATCTGGTTATAAGCCTTCCGCCGCTACGGTGGCTGAACTGGGAGGAAAGGTGCTTAAAGAAATACCGCTGATAAACGGGATCGCTTGCACTATAACTGAACCCATTTCCCCGCGGCTTCTGGCCAGGCATGAAGAAATTCTGCGCATCGATGAGGATCTTCCGATTTCCATAGTAACGGGCCGAAACTTCTCCTTCCCCCTGTTTCTATTTTTATTGTTATTTTTGAAGCCCTCGATCAGAAGCAGGAAAAATGGAGGCGATGAAATTCCCTGGGGAGTTAAAATGGTAAGGGCACCGGAGATTTGGCCCTTAACCAGAGGGGAAGGGGTTAAGGTAGCCGTCATTGATACTGGCGTTGACCTGGACCATCCCGACCTGGCGGCCAATTTGCGGCCGGGTATTAATATCCTTGATGGAGAAAGACCCCCTCAAGATCATAACGGACATGGAACCCATGTGGCCGGGACTATTGGAGCTGTGGAAAATGGCCGGAACCCGGTTGGCGTCAGTCCCGGGGTTGAGATCTATCCCATTAAGGCCCTGAATGATAAGGGGAATGGCTGGCTTTCAGATATCATTGCCGGTGTGGAGTGGTGTACTAATAATGGGATGCACATAATAAATATGAGTTTTGTGGTTAATGGTAATAATGAAAGCCTCAGGGAAATGATCCTGGCGACGGACCGGGCAGGGGTGCTTGTTGTGGCAGCAGCGGGAAACAGCGGCCCGGGGGAAAACACCGTCCAGTTCCCTGCCCGTTATCCTGAAACCATTGCCGTTTCCGCGGTGGACAGGAAACAGCAAATCGCCGGCTTTTCCAGCAGGGGGCCGGAGGTGGATTTAACCGCCCCGGGGGTAGAGATCCTTTCCCTCTGGCCGGGGGGAGGAAAGAAAAAAATGCAGGGGACTTCCATGGCAGCACCCCACGTGACAGGGGTAGCGGCCCTGCTCCTGAGTGTAGACCGTACAGCTTCTCCTGCTGTTGTCAAAAAAATCCTACTGGAGTCTGCCCGGCCCCTGCCGGATTTGAAAAAAAGCGAACAGGGGGCGGGACTGGTGGATGCCAGGGCAGTACTAAAAGCACCAGTTTCGCTGCCGCCGGCAGGAAAGTAGCAAGGGTTAAAGGAAATAAAAAAGCAATGGTAGAAAAAGGCGCCCTTTCTTCGACGCCTTTTTCTGTTTCGCAAGGAGGGATCTTCACCCTTTGTTGGAAGTTTTTTTGCTAGCAGGATCTATGGTATAATGAAAGGAAAACGACAGGAGAAAACGCCCATGGTTGTTCTAGACCGGGCTCAGGCTGGATTGCGCAAGAGGCTCCTTATGCTGGCCTGGCCGGCAATTCTGGAAATGGTACTGCATATGATGGTTGGTATTGTCGACACCGCCATGGTCGGGCGCCTGGGGCCGCAGGAATTGGCTGCCGTAGGTCTGGGTAGCCGGATTCTTTTTTCCGTTGTATTTGTTTTTGCGGCCATGGGAACGGGAGCCGCCGCCCTGGTGGCCAGGGCTGTCGGGGCCAAGGATTGGGCAGGGACAAACCGAATTGCTGCCCAGGCAATGGTACTGGGTTTCCTGGCGGGGGGTGCCATTGCCCTGGTGGGTTTTACCTCGGCCGGTTCCCTTTTCTCCTGGTTGCAGGTGGAACCACTGGTAGCCCGTCTGGGACGGGAATATCTGCAAATTACCATGCTGCCGGCTGTGTTGATATTACCCTTATTCATTGCCAACGCCCTTTTCCGGGGGGCCGGCAATACCAGGGTTCCCATGATAATTGCTTTAATTACCAATGGGGTAAATATCGTGGGGGACTACGTTCTGATCTTTGGCAAGGGGGGGTTCCCGGCTCTGGGTGTGGCTGGGGCGGCCGTTGCCACAGCCACGGCCCAGGTATTGGGCTGTCTGCTGGCACTAGGTATTTTAATATGGGGCGCTCTACCGTTACGCTTGCATCCGAGGGATTTCCTCTTTTGGGATGGGAAGCTGGTCGGCAGGATACTCAGGCTCAGCCTGCCGGCAGGGTTAGAAGAATTAGTTTTTTCCCTTGGTGGGATGGTTTTTACCTTTATGGTAACAAGCCTGGGTACTGTGTCCTTTGCCGCCCACCAGATTGCCACTTCCGTTGAATCCCTTTCCTATATGCCCGGGCACGGTTTTGCCATTGCTGCCGCTACCACAGTGGGGCAGAATTTGGGTGCCAATCACCTAGATGAGGCTGAAGAAGGCGGGTGGCAGGGGGCATTGCTGGCCTTGCTGGTGATGACGGGAATCGGTGTGCTCTTCTTTAGTTTTCCCCGTCACCTGGCTTCTCTTTTTGCCCCGGGGGAGGCGGAAGTTATCGCCCTGGGGGCTGCGGCCATCCGGATTAGCGCTCTGGGACAACCAGCTATTGCCGTGGAAATGGTGCTGGCTGGAGCCCTCCGGGGG
>DUVO01000216.1 GCA_012841005.1 Bacillota bacterium
AGGTCTACGGTCAGGCCAAAGGCTGCACTACCCGACAGGGGACGGGTTATGACCAGGGGGAGTATTTCCGGGGGAGCGCCTCCCAGGACTAAGAGGGGATTGACGAATTTTATTACGAGGTCTAGTGCCCCTGAAAAGCGCAAGAGATAAATGGCAACAAACATTGCTACCAGGTGGGGGATTATCCTTATCGCTGTAGTAAAACCTTCCTGGGCTCCCTGGACAAATGATTCGAAGACATTTACACCGCGGCAATGGGCCAGGAGTAGTATGCCACCGATGAGTAATGGAACCGCTCCTTCGGAAAGTATTTCCAGGGCGTGCAGAAACACTATCTCCACCCCCCTGGTTTCCTCCGCCGGAAATAACGATAGTAGGCATCGACAGTCAAAGCTGCGATGGTGGAACATGTTGTGGCAATAATGGTAGTTCCCACGATTTCCGCCGGGTTTTTGGAACCGGCAGCGGCCCTGGCTGCAATAACCAGCGTCGGTATTAAGGTAATGCTGGAAGTGTTAATGGCCAAAAGGGTACACATGCTATCGGTGGCCGTGTCCGGTTCCCTATTTAGCTCTTGTAACTGTGCCATTGCCTTTAAGCCTAAAGGTGTGGCTGCATTTCCCAGGCCCAGCAAATTCGCACTCATGTTGAGCAGGATTGAACCAAGGGCCGGATGATTGGCAGGCACATCGGGAAAGAGTCCCCTGACAAAGGGACGGATGATGCGGGCCAAAAGGACGACTAAACCGGCATCTTCCGCAATGCGCATAAGTCCCAACCAGAAGGCAATGGTTCCTGTAAGGCCAATGGCAGTTTGTACAGCCACTTGACTGCCTTCTGTTACCGCTGTGGTTACTACCTCTGTCCGGCCACCTAGTACTGCTGTTGCAACACCAATCAAGATAAAGGCAAGCCAGATCCTATTGAGCATTAGATCCTCCTCCTCCAACATTTTCACTCTAACCTATGAGGAAAGGAGGAGGCATAGAACAGTAACCCCACCCAGGATAAGCCGGGTAGGGCAAAAATATAGCAGGCGAAATATTTAAATTATAACTTTTCCTCTACTACAGAACAACCAAATTCGGCGGCAATTTGCTTCGCCTGGTTTCGATCTTCCGGTCCCCAGACCGACCATCCTCCCTTTAATTCACCGTTAACATATATTTCTACCCTGCTGGGAGTGATTACCATTACCTTTTCCCGTCCTTTACGCATATTCTCAACTTGCTGTCTGATTACTTCTTCTGCGTCCATTTCCAGCACCTTGAGGGCAATAAAGAGACAGGCAAGGGCATCACCTAATTCTTTCCTGGCCCGGTCTTCGTCATTTCGCAATAGAGCCTTGAGGGATTCAGCCACTTCCTCATTGAGATGGCTTAAGGCCTGCTTCGGGTCCAGGGTTATGTAACGCCGATTCTGCCAAATTAAATCAACTGCATCTGTTAACAACATTTCTCTGACCCTCCTTTGCCGACTCCCATAATAGATTAGTTTTTCTACCAAAAAAGGTAACAATCCTGCCAATTACCGCGAAAAATGGGGAATAATTAGTTTTGGTCAGGGGAAGGCAAAGGAGATGCAATGGAGGTAACCAGGGCTTGAACAAACCCCTTCCAGCCAGTCAGGTCGATTGACTTGCTCGACTTGATCTTACTAAGCCAAAGGTTGGTAACCCGGCGGTGGTTGG
>DUVO01000202.1 GCA_012841005.1 Bacillota bacterium
AGGGAGTACATTTACCACAGGACTCGGCCCTGGTAAAATTCAAGAAGAATTTGGCCACGTCCACCATGCAGGTACTTTCATCCATTACCACCAGGCCGCCGGAACCCATGATGGCTCCCGCACCGGTAAGAGATTCATAGTCAACGGAAAGATCCAACTTGTCTTCCGGGAGGCAGCCGCCCGAAGGGCCACCAATTTGCACGGCCTTAAACTTTTTATCATTGAGGATGCCGCCGCCGATTTGATAGATTATCTCCCGCATGGGAATACCCATGGGAACCTCGACCAGACCGGTATTTTTTACCTTACCGGTAAGGGCAAAGACCTTGGTGCCCTTGCTCTTTTCGGTACCGATGGCGACATACCAGTCAGCACCATTGCGGATAATATTGGCCACATTGGCCCAGGTCTCCACATTATTGATGTTGGTTGGTTTCTCCCAAAGACCGGAGTTGGCTGGGAAAGGAGGTCGCGGCCGCGGCATACCCCGTCGCCCTTCGATAGAAGCCATCATGGCCGTCTCTTCACCACAGACGAAGGCTCCCGCCCCTTCTTTGATGTGGAGATCAAAGCTGAAATCGGTGCCCAGGATATTCTTACCCATCAGTCCCATTTCCTCTGCCTGGGCCAGGGCAATTTTCAAACGCCTGATGGCCAGGGGATACTCCGCCCGGACGTAAATATAACCTTCATCAGCACCGATGGCATAAGCCCCGATGAGCATTCCTTCCAGGACACTGTGGGGATCACCTTCCAGAATACTCCTGTCCATAAAGGCCCCCGGGTCTCCCTCGTCGGCATTGCAGATGACATATTTCTTGTCACCCGGGGCTTTGGCGGCAAAGCTCCACTTTAAACCGGTGGGAAAACCGGCACCACCCCTGCCCCTCAGGCCTGAGGCCTTTATTTCCTCAATAACCTCTTCCGGTGTCATTTTTTCCAGGACCTTGGCCAGAGCCACATAGCCGTCCCGGGCAATATACTCTTCGATTTTTTCCGGGTCAATATAGCCGCAGTTTCTGAGGACCAACCGCTGCTGCTTTTTATAAAAGTCAATCTCCTTATAGTGGGGAATCTGCTCCTGGGTCAAAGGTTCTTTAAAGAGTAAACGTTGAACAATCCTCCCCTTTAGCAGGTGCTCTTCCACCAGTTCCGGCACATCTTCCACCTGAACCCGGCAGTAGAAAGTACCCTCCGGGTAAACTATGACCAGGGGCCCCTGCTCACAGAAACCATGACACCCAGTGACAACTATTTTTACTTCCTTGGCCAGACCCTGTTTTTCTAATTCCGCCTCCAGTGCCTCCCGGACAGCCTTGGAACCCGATGAGGTACAACCGGTACCACCGCAAACCAGGATATGGGCACGAACCAGTTCCATTCCCTTCCCCTCCTCTACAAAATGTTTCCTATTCTTCAAACCTGGCGACAACTAGATCTTCCACTACTCGTCCGTGTAAAACGTGTTCTGCAACCAGGCGTTTGGCATCCCTGGGAGTAACCCGCCCATAGGTAATTCTCTTTTCACCGGGACGCACGATATCCACCAGGGGTTCCCGTTCACACATTCCAATGCATCCCGTCTGGGTCACGGTAGCATTGATATTACGGAGCCGGAGTTCATTGAGAATTGCTGCCATAACCTCCCGGGCTCCTGCGGCGATACCACAGGTACCCATGCCGACAATAATCTTGATCTCGCCGCCAAAACGCTCGTTCAAGTCTTCCTTAACCCTTTCCCGCAATTTCCGCAAGTCATCCAAGTTCTTCAAGGCAGTCATTACTCTTCACCTCCATATAATTCAGCCAGACTTTGGGCCAGGTAGTCATCTAACCAACCCAGGACAGCCATATTATTCAGGGGAATGTCCCCTCCCAGTACCGTTCTGATCTCTTCAGTATCCAGGCGAAAAATGCGCCCATTTACCCGGTGTACATATTCCAGCTGCAGTTCAGGATTGGCCGCTATAATTGTTAGCAAGGTGGTCTTGATATCCCCAAGGGGTGCCCGGTCCCAATGACTGTAACGAAAAACAGCCCGCACCCTGGTACCTTTACCAGGCTCTGTATCTATCTCAACCCCGCCGTCACACTGGCGGGCGGCCATATCCAAGAGGGAAAGTCCCAATCCCACCCTACGGGTAGTGCGGGTTGTGGTAAAGGGCTTCAGCACCTCCCGCACCAATTCCTTATCCATCCCCTGCCCGTTATCCTTCACCTCAAACAGGAAACGGTCCGCGGCTACATCCTCTTCAATGAGTATTCCTACCCGGGTGGCAGCAGCTCCAATAGAGTTCTGGACTAAATCCAGGATGTGCAGTGACAATTCTTCCATTTCTACTATTCGTATTTCGCGAGAATATCGGGAATCATATCGGGCGTCAAACGGCCGTGGGTATTGTCGTCCACCATCATAACAGGAGCCAAACCGCAGGCACCAAGGCAAGCTACTGGTTCAATGGTAAAACGTAAATCTTCCGTAGTTTCTCCCGGCTTGATGCCCAGTTCCCGCTCTACCCGTTCCAGAATCTTGGCCGATCCCCGGACATGGCAGGCCGTCCCCTGGCAAACCCTGATAACATGCCGGCCCCGGGGTTTTAGGTGAAATTGGGCATAAAAGGTAGCAACACCATAAACCTGGCTCAAGGGCATCCGGAAATGCTCAGCAATCTTTTTCAGTACCGGTTCCGGCAGATAACCGAAAATATGCTGTGCCTGCTGCAATACCGGTATTAAAGCCCCTTTTTGGTCCTTGTACTCCTGCAGCAGTTCCGCCAGGCGAGCATACTCACTATTAGGTTGCGGCTGGTGATTGCACGCACACATCTGTCAACGACCTCCTTCTCTGATCAAATCGTAGAAATTTAGTTCAATCACTCCCGGGTCCTTGCCTTATCACCACCTTTCTCCCCCCCTCTCCCTGCAAGGCCTTCTTAATTTCTGTAAAATTCGGTTGCTTAAGATAAAAATAAGTACGAAATCTACCCTTCAACTGGGAGAGGGTATGGGCATCAGAAAAAGAAACGAAGGGATATTGTCCTACGGCAGGGTAGCAAAGGAGAAGGTCCGGCAATTTTTCCGGCCTGGCTATTTCCAGAGCAGCCACCGGCAAAGCGGGGGGAATAAAACCCAGGTTTGCCAGGATACTATAAGCCCCTCTGTCAACGTGGGCAGGTATCACTAACCCATCTCGTGCCAGAACCTCCTTCACCACCTCCCCCAGGGAAGCGGTTACGGAATTCACCAGCAGTATTTCCTCAAAGTAAAGGATCCTTTCTCCTCCATTAACCACCACCTGATCGCCGAAAATCTCAGGCCGGTTACGCACCGGAGGCAGCCGTTCCCGAATGTAAGCGGCAAAGGCCTGGAGTTGCTTTACTTCCGGGAAGAAACTGAGAAGGTGAACCTCTTCCCGGGTCTGGACCTCCATTCCGGGAATGACCACCGGGCCCTCTTTACCAGCCCTGTCCCGCACTGCCACCACATTGCCGGCAGCGTTGTGGTCTGTAATTCCAATGATATCTATTTTTAACTCCCTGGCCGCCTTCACGATATTGACCGGCCCCATATCCAATTCGGCACAGGGAGATAAAACAGTATGTATGTGCAGGTCAGCACTAAACCAACTAAGCATGGTCAATCCCACGCGCTCCCAGCCGGTAAAGCCGGCCGGCAACCTCAAAAACAGGAAGGGAGGTAGTAAACAGGTTGATACCTTCCTCCTCTGCCTTTTCCCTTGTTTCCTGGTCAGGTTCAATACCCCCGGCCACAATCACACCGGCCAATTCCAGCAGGACCGCCACAGCAACGATATTCTGGTGCCCCTGGAGGGTTATCCAGAGTTGGCCTGCCTTGGCCCTGGCCATAACAACACTGAGTAAATCAGAAACATATCCCCCCGTTACTTCCCGCTCCAGGTCAGGACCTGCCAGTACTTCCAGTTCCAATTCCCTGACCACATCGGCCAGTTTCATTCCTCTCCCTCCTTTTCCAAATCCTCCAGGCTCAGGGTAAGGGGTTTGATGCCGGCCAGGTTATAAACCTTCATGCCCAGGGTCATAATCCGCTCCCGCAGGATGAAGATACAGTTGGTTTCTTCAGCCTTCCCCAGGACAATATCTTCGGCCAGGGCTTTACAATTGGGGGCACCACAGGCACCACAGTCCAGGCCGGGCAGTTTTTTCAGGATCTTCTCGGCTGCCGTCATCTTTGCCATTGCCCCATTAATATTGGAATCCAGGTAAACCATCGGTCTGGGCTCTACATGGATCCGGGGTACCTTATAGTCCAGCCGGTCCAGTTCCGGGAACCGTTCATGTAAGGGAAGGGAACTCCGATTCTGTTCCCGTATAATCTTGTCCAGGCGTGCCCGGGCCACATGACCGTTGACTACATTCAGAATCCCGCCTACACAGCCGCCGCTGCAGGCCCGTGCTTCGATATAATCTATCCCATCCAGGTGGCCCATTTCCAATTCCTCCAGGACATCGATAACACTGGCGATGCCGTCTGCAACCAGTTGGTTCTCCAACCCCACAGCCGCCTGTTCGCCGCCGGAAATGCCGAATCCGATCCCCAGTCCTGAAGCCCTTGAGTAACCGCCGGGGTGCTGTACTCCTTTTACCTGTTTTACCAGATGACTTAACCGGGGGTAAAGTTGTTGAATACTAAAGGCACCATCAATAAAAGAAGGAATACCACCCACCGGTGCCTTGATGGAGGTTACTTTAGCTGAACAAGGGGTAAGGTAGAAAATACCGATCTCCTGCTCCGGTATTCCCAATTCCCGGGCCTTCAAGTATCGCGCCAGGTGAGCGGCAACCTCGGAAGGAGGAGCCAGGGGCAGGATCCTGCTGGTTAATTCCGGAAAACGGACCTGGATCAGTCGTACCACTGCCGGACAGGCGGAAGATATGACCGGACCCTGGAGTTTCCCTGTTTGAAAGAGCCTCTTTGTTTCTGCTGCCACAACCTCTGCTCCCACTGCCACCTCAAAAGCATCATCAAAGCCCAAATCCCTAAGGGCTGTTAACAGGCGGACCGGGTTTATGGGATCCCGGAATTGCCCATAGAGGGAGGGCGAAGGCAGGGCAATTCTATATTTATACTCCTGCAATAGTGCCGTAGAGTCGGTCTCAACATATTTGGCCTTATTAGGACAGGCACGAATACACTCTCCACAGTCAATACATTTTTGCTCAATAATCTCTGCTTTACCCTGGCGAACTCTAATGGCTTCAGTAGGACATTTTTTTATACAATTGACACAGCCTTTACACTTTTCCCTGTCCAAACGCACAAAATTAAAATAGCCTGTCATTGTATTCACCCTTTGTCTGCGTGAATGATGATCTCCAGAAGGGTCCCCTCACCGACACGGGACTGGATCTTGAATTCGTCGGCAAAGCGTTTGATATTAGGCAATCCCATCCCTGCGCCAAAGCCCAATTCCCTGATCATATCAGGAGCCGTACTAAAACCTTCCTGCATGGCCTGTTCAATATCGGCAATCCCCGGGCCTTCATCCAGGGCTTGAATCAAAATCTTCCGCGGGGTAATTTCCACCCTCAGCGTCCCTTTCCGGGCATGAATAATGACATTCATTTCCGACTCATAAGCTACTATGGCGGCGCGTCTGACCACATCGGGCTTAAAACCTAATTTCTTGAGCCTCTGTTTTATCTCACTCGATGCTTCCCCCGCCCGGATAAAATCCTGACCCTGCAGGGTAAACTCAAGCATAATTGCCTGTTCAGCCTTGTCCCCCACGTTCAATCCCCCTGTGCGGCTCCTGATCCCGGTTTATCCCGGACAGACCAGCACTAAAGAGCAGTCCCGACGACTCATACATGGTCAATTTACACAATAACAGGGGAATACCAGCTTTCTCGGCCAGTTCAATAACTTCCGGTCCCGGGCGCTTGCCCCGGACAAAAATTATAGCCGCCAGGTCACTGACTTCCGCCGTTCTAATGACCTGTACATGGGTCATACCGGTAAGGAGCAGGGTCTGCTCCTGACACATTGCTAAAATATCACTCATTAAATCTGCCCCGAAGGCCATCTCTACTTCCTTTTCCATCTTCCCTGCATCCACCAAGACTTCAGCCCGGAGAATGCGCTGTATCTCAGACAACTTCACCTCTATCCCTCCCTCCGACCGCAGGCGTCACTTATCACCATGCCAACGCCTCTCATAAACGAATCTTTTTCCCATCTTCCTGGGGGCGGTTCTATTATCTCCCGGAAATAGTACCCACAAGCTGCGACAATATGTCGTTATTTTTTCAACAATATTCTATTCGCCGACCACTACATAATTCCTCCTTTTTTTCGAAAAATAAAGATTATCCTTCAGCAGTATACCATTATTTTAACCGGCTGCAACCAGGTGTGCACCTAACTGTCCATTGC
>DUVO01000313.1 GCA_012841005.1 Bacillota bacterium
CGAGGATCAGCAGGCTTTTGGGGGTCGCGTTGCGCAGAATATTGGAGACCTCATTCATCTCCACCATAAAGGTGCTCTGGCCGGAAGCCAGGTCATCGGCTGCCCCAACCCGGGTGAAAATTCGGTCAACCACACCGATTTCCGCAGCCTTTGCCGGGACAAAACTCCCCATTTGGGTCATCAAGACAATGAGGGCCACCTGCCGGATATAAGTTGATTTACCCGCCATATTGGGCCCGGTGATAAGAAGAAATTGGTTCTGGCCATTATCCAAAAGGGTATCATTGGGGACAAAGGGGGAATCGGCCAGCATTTGCTCCACCACCGGGTGCCGACCGGCTTGAATTTTAATCCGGTTGTCTTGTGCTAGAACCGGTTTATGATACCGGTTTTTTATGGCAGCCTGGGCCAGAGACAGGATAGAATCAAGTTCCCCAATTATTTTCGCCACCCGCTGCACCCTTTCAATTTCACCGGCCAGCCGCTGCCTCAACTCTAAAAACAGCTGGTATTCCAGTTCGATGCACCTGTCCTGGGCCCCGGTTATTTCCGCTTCCCATTCCTTCAATTCCGGTGTTATGAAGCGTTCAGCATTGACCAGGGTTTGTTTCCGAATATAATCTTGGGGTACGGCTTGCAGGTTGCTTTTTGTAACCTCCAGGTAGTAACCGAAAACCTTATTGTAGCCCACCTTGAGACTTTTGATGCCCGTACGCTCCCGCTCCCTGATCTCCAGTTCGGCCAACCACTTTCGTCCCTTTTGAGTCATGGCCCGCAGTCGGTCTATCTCCTGATGGTAACCGGCCTTGATCAAATTACCCTCCCGCAATCCTGCCGGTGGATCTTCATTCAAGGCTTCCTCCAATAGTTGCCAGAGGTCGGTGCAAGTGTCCAACTCCTCCCTGAGGGATGCCAACCTGGGTGCCTGTACCTCAACCAGGGTTTCCTTAATAGAAGGCAACAGGGCCAAAGATCTTTTTAAAGCCAAAAGATCCCGGGCTGTGGCCGTTTGATACACCACCTTACCCATTAACCGTTCCAGATCGTAAATACCCTTAAGGCTATTGGGAAGAGCTGTCCGGAGGGCGCTGTCGGCAACAAAATTTTCCACTGACTCCAGGCGCTCTTCAATCATTTCCTTCTTGAGCAAGGGCTGTTCCACCCATTGTCTCAGGGTTCTACCGCCCATAGCAGTAAACGTATAATCCAAAACCCCCAGGAGGGTAGCCCTTGTCTTGTCACTGCGCAGATTCCTGGTCAGCTCAAGGTTCCGTCTCGTCGTTCCATCAATAACCATATAATCGCTGACCCGGTATGGCTTTAATTGTTTGATATGAATGAGATTGACCTTTTGGGTTTCCCGCAGGTAGAATAGTATGGCTCCGGCGGCACAGGCGCCGGCCTGAAACTCTTCCCCTTCCGGAAGACTTACGGCATCCAGTTCGGTTTCCAATAGGGTGAGGGATTCTGCTAGAGCAAATTCCCTTTCCCTCCTGGGTGAAGGCAACACCGGGAAAAAAAGCTGCAATTCCTTAAGTAATTGCTGAATTTCCGAATCATCCTGGGGACATAGGCACTCGGCCGGCTGCAGCCGAAGCATTTCGCTGCGCCAGGAATCCACTTGCCCCGTTCCATTAAACCCCGTTACCCTAAAATCCCCTGTTCCGGCATCAATCACTGCCAATCCCAGGGAGGTCCCGAATTTGGCTACCGCAGCCAGGTAATTATTTTTCTTTGCCTCCAACACCTGGGGATCGAGAAAGGTTCCCGGGGTCACGATTCTGGTAACTTCCCTTTCCACCAGGCCGGTACTGGTCTTCGGATCTTCTACCTGTTCGCAAATGGCAACTTTATAGCCCTTTTCCAGGAGACGCGCAATATAATTGTCTGCTGCGTGGTAGGGAACCCCACACATGGGCATCCGCTTCCCCTTGCCTGCATCCCGTCCCGTCAAGGTAATTTCCAATTCCCTGGCGGCTATTTCGGCATCTTCAAAGAACATCTCGTAAAAATCCCCTAAACGAAAAAAGAGGATTTTATCGGTATGCTGGGCTTTGATCCTTTTGTACTGGGCCACCATAGGGGTATCTGCCATCTGCATCCCTCTTCTCAGCGTACTACTTGCTATTATAGCATAGGGCACCCTGGAAAAAAAGGAAGAACCAGGTAGACTGGTCCTTCTTCCCCATTTCCCTGTCTATATGTCTCTCAAACCAACTCCCCGTACAAGTTCCAGGTTTGAGGTCTGGTGATGCGCACGGTAACCAGTTCCCCGATCAATTTCTCTTCCCCAGGAAAGAGAACCAGTTTGTTGGTCCGGGTCCGTCCCGTGAGGAAACTCTCCTCCTTCTTGCTGGTTCCCTCTACCAGCACCTCAACCTCCTTGCCCCGCAGTTTTTCATTTATGTCCCTGCTAATTCGGTCTTGTAGGTCCATTAACCGGTTCAACCGTTCCTTCTTCACGCCTTCCGGCACCTGTTCCATCATGCTGGCCGCCGGAGTCCCGCTGCGGGGCGAAAAGACAAAAGTAAAGGCATTATCAAAGCCTACCTGCCGGACCAGATCGAGGGTGGCAGCAAAATCTTCCTCTTCTTCACCGGGAAAACCGACAATAATATCGGTAGTGATACTGTTGTTTGGTACCTTCTCCCGGATCCTTTTCACCAGGTCCAGGTAATCTTCCCGGGTGTAACCCCGGTTCATCCGCTCTAAAATCCGGTTGCTTCCCGATTGGATGGGAAGGTGAAAATGTTCGCATACCTTGGCACAGTCCCGGACAGCTTCGATAATTTCATCGGAAAAATCCCGGGGATGAGAGGTCGTATAACGAATGCGCCGGATTCCTGCTACTTGATTTACAGCCCGTAAGAGTTGGGCAAAGGAAATTCCTGTCCCCAGATCCCGCCCATAGGTATTAACATTTTGGCCCAGGAGGGTCACTTCCTTGTAACCATCTTGGGCTAACTGTGTAACTTCTTTAATAATATCCTGGGGAGAACGGCTCCTTTCCTTACCCCGGACATAGGGGACTATACAATAGGTACAAAAATTGGTACAGCCATAGGTAATAGTAACAAAGGCTTTCAACTTACCTTCACGCTGGGTTGGAAGCTCCAGCAGGGAAGCCTGGCTTTCTTCCCACACTTGTACAATGGGTTCCGGTACGGCGGCAGCCCTGCTTATGAGTTGGGGCAGTTCCTGGATATTGTGGGTACCAAAGACAAAGTCAACATGGGGAGCCTTGGCCAATACCCTTTCCTTATCCTTCTGGGCCATGCACCCACCTACACCGATTAAGAGATCCGGCCTTTTACTCTTCAGAGGCCGCAGTTCATTTAAGCGTCCGTAAATCTTGCGTTCTGCCGTCTCCCGGACACAACAGGTATTAAAGATAATCAGGTCTGCTTCTTCCTCACTGGCAGCCCGCATGTAGCCCAAATCGGCCAAAATCCCGGCAAGAGTCTCACTGTCCCTTTCATTCATCTGACAACCATAGGTCCGGATATAATACTTTTTTCCCTTCCCAATTTCCGTACAAACTACCATAAAAAGCTTAACCCCTTCCCCAAAATCCGATTATACTACAATCAGTATATCATTAATAAATACAACCTTCTAGACCAGATTCCTTCCATTCCAGCCTGCATTCCTGGGGTGGTATATCTACCACCCCCTGGATGCTCGGTTGTCTCAGAAAGTAACCTTCTGTCCAACCCAGATGTTGTACCTTTACCGTAAGCCAGGGTTTAACCCAATATACAGAGGGACGCTCCTTAAGGCCTTTTATAAAGGGCTGGGCGGGGATTTGCAACTGGCGTAACCTTTCTGTTAAGTGAAGCCAGTCCTCCTGGGACAATTTACCCGTTCCCGCCCGTCCCACATAGTGGAGGCAGCCCTTGTCATCGTATAATCCCAACAGGAGGGAATTAGCCCTGCTACCGCTCATGGTAAAGCCCCCAATTACAGCAACCAGGTCATGGTAGTTCTTTATCTTTAACCAATAATCCTTTTTTGTCCCCAATATGTAGGGGGAATCGAGCCTTTTCATCACAATACCTTCCATGTTCTGCTGCTTAACGGCCGTAAATAAAGCCGTCCCATCGCTATGGCTTGTTACCGTCTGCCGTTGCCCGTCGGGGATAATGATCTGAGCCAGTATTTCCATTCTGTCCCGTAAAGGGCGTTCTTTGATCCAGTCTCCATTGAAGTAAAGAACATCAAAGATCATATAGATGACGGGGATAGTTCTTTGCAGTTGTTTGACCCGTTCCAGGCGACTGATACCATCCCTTTTCATAACCCGATGAAAGGACGGTTTTCCATCACTCCCCAGGGCAATAACCTCCCCGTCCAGTATGACCGACGTGGCGGTGCAGTATGACTTGATGCCGGTCAATTCCGGATACTGCCGGGTCCGCTCGTGCCGCCGTCTATTGAAAAGCCGGACTGTCGTCCCATCGCAATAGGTTAATACCCGGACCCCATCCCACTTAACCTGCCCTATCCATTCTTCTCCGAAAGGAATTCTGGTACTGAGCTTGGGCTCCATAGGTGTAACCGGCTCCACGGCCTTTCCCTCCCCGCAAAATTTCACTATTAGTTTGTGTCCCGGGCGAAAAAATAACAACAGAAGGGTAGACAGTTTGACTTTGCTACCACCATCTACTAAAAAAGAGGGCTCTTGCCCCCTTTTAACTTCCGACTTCTTCACTAAAAGCCCGGTACTTTTGAACCAACACAATATTCTGGGTAAGGACCTTCACCTGCTCTAGATGGGGGTCCTCCGTACCTTGTAATACCAGGCCCTCTGCCTTCAGGATCCTGATATAATCAATAATATCCCTGGTAAATCTCTCCCCGGGACAGATTAGCGGAATGCCCGGTGGATAGGCCATAATCATTTCGGCACTGATTTCCCCCTCTGCATCGGCCAAGGAAACTACCTTGGTTTCTCCATAAAATGCATCCCTGGGCGACACTAGGGCGTCGGGTAGGGGAGGCAGGGCACGGGTAAACTTGCTGATGCTTCCCCCTTTGCTCCAGGTTGTCACTAAATCTTGGAAACTGGCCACTAGGTGCTGGACCATTTCCCAGGTATCCCCGATACTGAGGAGAAGGAGGATATTATAGAGGTCGGACAACTCTACTTGAATCCGGTACTTGTGGCGCAAGATTGACTCGACCTCCTGCCCTGACAAGCCCAATTGCCGTACATTAATGGTAATCTTCGTTGGGTCCAGATACCGGCAACCCGGTCTGCCCTCAATATGCTTTTCCTCAAGAAGCTCGATCCCCGGCAGATGGGAAAGCTGTCTCCTTACCCAGTGGGCTTTCCTGAGGGTAGCGGCCAGCAATCTGGTCCCCGACAAAGCCATTTGTTTACGGGCAAGATCCAGGGATGCCAACAAGATATACGACGGACTGGTCGTCTGGGTTAAATTCAGAACACCCTTGACTCGCTGCGGATTAACCAAACTGCCCTGCTGCAGAAGCAGTGAGCTTTGGGTCAAAGAGCCCGTCAATTTATGGGTACTGGCAGCACTGAGATCAGCCCCAGCCTCCATAGCAGAAGGGGGCAGTTCGGGATGAAAACAGAGATGGGCTCCATGGGCTTCATCGACAAGTACAGGAACGTCCCGGGAATGGGCAACCTCTACAATGCCCGCCAGGTCGGGAGCAACACCATAATAGGTGGGATTAATGACAAATACGCCCTTAGCATCTGGATGTTCCAGGAGGGCCCGTTCAATATCTTCCGGCGTTATCCCGTAAGCAATACCAAATCTCTGATCAACCTCTGGCTGCAGGTAGACCGGTTGCACTCCACTCAGAATTAAACCACTTATGGCAGAGCGGTGGGCATTTCGCGGAATAATAATTTTTTCCCCCGGGGCGCAAACTGCCATGATCATTGCTTGAATGCCGCTGGTAGTTCCATTCACTAAAAAATAGGCATGTTCAGCCCGGAAAGATTTGGCGGCCAAGTCCTGGGCTTCCCTAATTACATCAAGGGGGTTGAGGATATTATCAAGGCCTTCCATGCAGGTAAGATCAATGCCCAGGGTAGTAGACCCCAATTTTTCCTCCAGTTCCGGATTACCCCGGCCCTGCTTATGACCTGGCACATGAAAGGGAATTATGCCTTCTGCCCGATAGGCACACAAGGCTTCCCACAAAGGCATTCTATTTTGCTCTTTTTTCCCCATGACCCACCACCCTTTGTATTTTCATTTAGATATTCGGGAAACACAAAAGGTTACTTCATCTTTCGCAACGTCTATATTAAAACATACCAGAACCAGTTTGGCAAGGGTGGGTGGTACCATCTCAGGGAAAATTTTTAAAGGGCTAAACTGTACTTTTTCGCAGGGAGGCTTGTCTACCTTTTCTTCATTTTGTTCCTTTTTTTGTCCCTCTGAAAATACCTGATTGAGGTTAATCATTCGATATACCAAAAGTCTTTCTTTACACGACTTATGTATGGAAAACACTTCTGACGGAGTGCTATTGCGACAAAAGGCGATAGCGATAATCGATGGTTGGAAGTCAGCAGTCGGGTATCGGGTGCCGGAAATACCCCGAAAACAGCATTGAGACATTCAGGCGAGTGAAGAAAAGCAGCGACACGGAGTCTTTCGCCCCTAAGGTGCAAGTTTTCTCTGCCCGAAGGAGCCGACCTCGTTCAGTAGGCCTGTTTGTCTCCTGCTGTGGAAGAGTACTTCCGGCAACTAGCAGAAGGAAAACAAACTGTAAGTGTCTGTTTCCTTCTCATTCAAATTGTCACAAAAGAATTAGAAACCGGTTATTTTGAATCCTTAAAATAAACCCAGGCATTGGCCCACCAGCCGCTGCCAGGATTGCCCAGTGCCTCCCCCAAATTATCTTTCTCCGGCTCCCTTTCCTTTATCATATCTTCTGTCAAGCCCAAGGTCCGCTGCTCTTCCCAGTGAATACGGGTATTAAACGGGTCACCGGCTGCTGCCGGGTCAGTTATTATGTGCCTTTTCCCTCGTATGTCCATATCGCATGACCACATCCCTTTCCCTTAGAATCTTCCTTAGCAGTATACCCGGCCAGAAAACCCCTGTTTCATCCCCCCAACTGCCTGATCTGCTCCTGAAGGTCAAGTATGCGCCGGTTTTGTTCCATCAGCCTCTGGGCATAGCGGCGATTTTCCCGGCGTAAACGGTCATTGATCCGTTCCAGGTTTTCCGTCTCCCGCCGCTTTCCCCTTTCTGATACCTCTAGAATATTCATCAGTACCCTGCGACTCAAGCGTAGATTCTCCACTTTCGCTTCTAAATCCCGGATCCGCAGGCACAGGTCCTCAACCTCTAGATAATGATGATAGTCGAGCATTGTCACACCACCCTTAATACTAATGTCTATATAATAGGTATGCCACAGGAGACTGTTTCTATGCTAACAGCCATCTGTCTTTTAATTCATGCGAAAAAAAGCGTGGGATCAATTTCCCACGCCCAGTTTAAGATACTTATAATTTTTCTTTAACCTAAAGTAGAAATCAACACTCCCGCAGCAATAGCAGATCCAATTACCCCGGCCACATTTGGGCCCATAGCATGCATAAGCAAGAAATTCCTCGGGTTTTCCTGTTGGCCAACTGTCTGACTCACCCGGGCCGCCATGGGCACGGCAGAGACACCAGCAGAACCGATGAGGGGGTTGACCTTGCCGCCTGTCAGTTTACACATTAACTTACCCATTAACACCCCGCCTGCAGTCCCTCCAGCAAAGGCAGCCAAACCTAAAAGAATGATAAAGATGGTCTGCCAGGTCAGGAAGGTTTCCGCTCTGGCTGAGGCACCTACCGTAACCCCCAGGAAAATGGTGATGATATTAATCAGTTCATTCTGGGTAGTCTTGGAAAGACGCTCCACCACTCCCGATTCCCGGAAAAGATTCCCCAGCATAAGTGAACCTATGAGAGGTGTTGCATCAGGAAGGAACAAGCATATGAAGATAGTTACAATAATGGGGAATAAGATCTTTTCGGTCTTGCTCACTGGACGTAACTGTTCCATCACAATCTGCCGTTCTTCTTTTGTAGTTAATGCCCTCATAATAGGCGGTTGAATAATTGGCACCAAGGCCATATAGGAATAGGCAGCGATGGCAATTGCACCCAGTAATTCAGGAGCTAATTTCGTGGCCGTATAGATAGCTGTCGGCCCATCGGCACCACCAATGATACCTATAGCACCGGCCTGGGAAGGGGTAAAACCAAGTAAGAGTGCTCCCAGTAGAGTGGTAAAGATTCCGAATTGGGCCGCTGCACCCAGCAATAAGGTCTTGGGGTTGGCCAAGAGGGGACCAAAGTCGGTCATGGCACCAATACCCATGAAAATAAGGGGTGGATATATACCTAGTTTTACACCCTGGTAGAGGTAGTAGAGCAAACCACCCGGGGAGCCATCTGACCCCGGTGGATCCATCAACCCGGCCAAGGGTAGATTGGAAAGGATCATACCGAAGGCAATCGGTAACAAGAGCAGGGGCTCATATTCCTTAACAATTGCTAGGTAAAGGAGCACACAACCGATTGTCAGCATTAAAACCTCTTGCCAGGTAATACTGAGCAACCCAAAGGATTTTATGAATTCAACTATAGCATCGATTAACATA
>DUVO01000014.1 GCA_012841005.1 Bacillota bacterium
AAACTTTCTCCTCATCTTCCATCACCTGTCACAAATATTTTTCAATCTCCACAATATAATATCATTTAACCAAAGGCGGGACAATCCCCCTCATACAGGCGCGGCTCAACCGCCATAATAAGCATGCGCCCAGTAAAAAATCCTGACAGACTCCTGCGCCTGTCAGGATTATTAATGATCTCCGGAATTTTACCTGCGCAGCGCTTCAACGGGCGGAACCGAGGAAGCCGAAATGGCGGGATAAACACCGAAAAGCAAGCCGGTAGCCAAAGCAACGCTTCCTGCAATCTGAATAGCCTGTATACTGACTACTGTTTCAAAACCATACTGGGCAAAAAGACTGGTACCCCAGATCCCGGCTGCCACACCGGCAATTGCACCAATGGCGCTTAAATAAAGTGCCTCCAGCATAAACTGGGTGATTAAATCGCCCTGTTTTGCGCCAAGCGCCCTCCTGACTCCGATTTCCTTTGTCCTTTCAGTTACTGCCACAAGCATAATGTTCATAATACCAAGCCCGCCGACCAAAAGGCTTACTGCGGCGATGCCGCCTAAAAGAAGCGTCATAACCCTGTTGGCTTTATCGGCTTCTTGAACCAGTTGGTTTAAATTGGTAATTGTTACCAGGTCTTTTCCGCTTTGTAAAGCTTTTTTATCCTCTTTCGGTGGGCTTGGCGCAATGGGTCCAGGCATCTCTGGCGAAGGGCTTTCATCTCCACCGGTTGAAGGAACCGGAGCTTTGGGGTCCATTCCCAGTTCACGCGAAATAATTCGTCCAAGCTGTACCGTAGCAAGGTCTGCATCTAGTGCCGACTCCGCTTTCCCCCATATTTCCGCCACTGTCTTTTTCTTTGCCAGCTGCAAAGCAGTAGTGTAAGGAATGACAAATTTATCATCAATTCCCTCCGCCTGATTGGGGCCCTTTGGAGCCAGCACACCAATAATGCGGAAGGTACGGCCGTCAAGCGTCAGTGTCTGTCCAACCGGGCTGCGTCCCCCCATCAGACCGGACGCCACATTATAACCCAGCACAACCACAGGAGAACGCTGTTCAATATGCAGGCTTGTAAAAAAATGTCCCGATACCAGTTCATGGTCCCGTATTTCGGGAAACTTATTGTTTACACCCACCAGCTGGGCAAGGCCCCTTTCACGGCGCCAGCGCACAGGAACCTCCCCATAGGCAACCGGCGTGACCTGCTGCATCTGTGGAACCATTTCTTCCAACTGCCCGGCAAAATCCGGTTCGAATTCAGCCGACGGGTCTTCCGCTTTGACAACAATCACATTGGCTCCCAGGCTTTTAAACTGGCTGACCACAGCCTGACGCGCTCCTTCACCGATACCCATCAGGCTGATTACAGATGCCACTCCGATAGTAACACCCAAAATAGTCAGGGCTGAACGCAAAGGGTTTGAAAGTATGCCGTGCCAGGCCATTTGGGCACTAAACCAAAAACGTACCCACAAAGAACGAACCGATTTTAACATTGTATCACTCCTTTGGACAGCCCCGGCTACTGTTCTTCATCGGGTTCTTCGCCCTCTCCGGGCCTTTCCGGCAGAATACTATCATTGGCTTTGATACTCTGGCTGGGGAGCAGATCGGCCGTACTGCCGGTAATAACCTGCTGCCCCTCCTCAAGTCCTTCCTTAACCTCAGCATACATACTGTTCATCAGTCCCAGTTTAACCGGCACAAGTCTAATGGTACCGTCTTCCTCCAGCACTTCTACCTTTGGGTGGCCGTCATCTTCAAATACGGCTTCAATGGGGACAAGCAGTACATCTTCAGCACTGCCGGCATTGACAAAGGCCTTTGCCTGCATGCCGGGACGCAATTCATCGCTGCCGCTTACTTTAATCTCCGCATAAAATCTGGCACCGCCGTCTGCGCCCCACCCGATTGTAGACACATGCAGGACTTCCCCTTCGAAGGTCTGGCCCGGCAGAGCATCTACTGTAACATCGACGGGTGCTCCCGGCTGTACCAGCAAAACGTCGATGTCATCTATTTCAGCTGAAAGCCTCATATCCTTTGCAATATAAATATGGCCCAACCATTCACCGGGCTGCACCGTTCTGCCCGGCATGGCATCAACATAGGCTACAATACCGTCCATGGGAGAGGTAACTTCCAATGAGTTGAATTGATTATAAAGCTGCTGGATTTCAGATTGGATGTAGTGAATTTTTGCCTGTTTTTCCTGAATCAGATTCAGTGCATCCTCTCCGGCCAGGGAAATAAGCGGGTCTCCTTTATTCACCAGCTGCATATTACTCACAAATATCCGTGTAATGATGGCATCTGCACTGCTGAGTACCCTTTCTTCCTCCGCGTAACCATCGACTGTTGCCGAATAACGCAACCACCTGGCATTATATTCGTCAAGTTCCTGCTTTTTGTCCTTCGCCAGGCCGATTCTTGCTATCATATCAGGCTGTACAAGGCCGGGATTTTCACCTTCCAGTGTTACCCAGTGGACAAAAACATACTGGTCACTGCTGCCCCTGCCCCCGGAAACCGAATCAAGGAGATCGGAAGCCCTTTCCGTAACAAGGTTGGGATTAATATCCACAACTTTTGCCTGAGCAGAACCGGAAAATTCGGAAAATGACAGCAGTGCCATATCTCCTACTTCAACGTTTTCCAATTCTCCCGGCAAAAGTTTTGCGGTAATTCTGAATTTAGAGTCATTGACAACCCTTGCCGCTATCACACCGCGCTCCAATTTATCTCCTTCTTTGATCGTGAGACCGACAATTCTGCCGTCAATGGGGGATTGCAGCGTAATACCCCGGGAAGGGTCGATATAGTCCACCTGCTCGACCGGTACATTCATCATTTCAGCCAAGGATTT
>DUVO01000251.1 GCA_012841005.1 Bacillota bacterium
CAGCGGCGAACCGGGTCCTGGGCGTTGCCAATGGAGCGGTGGTCGATATCGGCGGCGGGACTACCGGTGTGGCTGTTTTTTGTGACGGAGAAGTCGTCTATACCGCCGACGAGCCTACCGGCGGCACCCATATTACCCTGGTCCTGTCGGGACGCTACGGTATTTCCTTTACCGAAGCGGAGAAACTGAAACTAGATCCTACCAGGAGAGAAGAGGTATTGGCCGCAGTGACCCCGGTAATCGAAAAAATGGGGACTATTGTCAGGGAACACCTCCGCCGGGCCGGGACGCCGGTGGAGGCAGTTTACCTGGTTGGAGGCACCAGTTGCCTTGCCGGGGTAGAGGATATCATTGCCCGGGAAACAGAACTGCCGGTTTATAAACCGCGGAACCCCCTTTTGGTAACTCCCCTGGGAATTGCCATGTGCTCCCAGGTATAAAGAATAGGGAGGAATAGCTTTTAAAGATACTCCTATTGTGGTAAGATATCTACCTGGATTTTCTGTAACGGGGACATAAACTGAGCGTAGAATATTTAAGGAGGGCCACTTTTCTAGGAAGCATTTTATTCCCCGTGGGAAAGGAATCAAGATTTCCATGCAGAAGTATACTAGCTAGAAAGGGAGTAGCTTGGAGATTACCGAAGGGAGCGGTTTGTAATGAAGTGGGGGCGCAATGACCCCTGCCCCTGCGGCAGTGGGAAAAAATATAAAGATTGTTGTCTGGAAAACAGGGTAGCCGATTTTCAGCAGCACAAGTGGCAGCGGTTAGCCCATGAATTGCAGGATAATCTTTTTAGTTATGCCGAAGAAGAACGATTTATCCCCGACAGTGAAGAGGCCTTTCAGGTCTACCTAAATATTATCGCAGAAGATCTCTTTGAACCACTGGAAGAGCCGGTTTTTGTTTCCTTTGTCGATTGGTTTATCCATGATTATACCCTGAAGTCCCAGGGGAAGAGCCTGATCCGGTGTTATTTGGTGGAAAAGGAACGGGAATTGGGTCCTATGGAAAAGGAACTCCTGCAGAACTGGGCCGATTCCCATATTTCCCTGCTCCGGGTCCTGGCCGTCGGTGAGGAGTGGCTGGTATTGGAAGATCTCCTGGTGGGAGGGGAATACCTGGTTCAGGAGAGCAACCTGGCCCAGGGGATTGTATCCGGCTCCATACTGCTGGCACGGCTAATCAAGGTGGGGGATAATTTCCAGCTTTCCGGGGCTGCCCTGGAGTTTACCCCCTTGCTCCGGGAGGAAATTCTTGCCCTTGTAACCAGCTATTATATCTCGTGGCAAGAAGATAACAGGGGGAAGGCGTGGAAAGAATTCTTAAAGCAGGAAGGGTTCAAAATCCCCAGCCTTATCGCAGCCGTCATGGAAGGAGAAGAGGCATCGCTGCCCCGGCTTGGGGCACAGGGTCAAGATAAAGGAGGGGAAGAAGGGGACCAGGAATGGCCGGAAGCACAACAGTTAGTTACCCAGATCCTGGAACAGTATTACCGCCGCTGGGTTGACCTGTCGGTCCCCGCCTTTTCCGGCAAGACCCCCCGGGAGATGTGCCGTACGCCCGAAGGGAGACAGAAGGTGGAAAATCTCCTGAAGGACCTGGAACAATTGGAACTAAAAAGGCGGGATAACGGGGAACCATATTTTGATTTTAACAATGTTCGCAGCCTCCTGGGTATAAAGACGAATAAATACCCCGGCCAACGGCTTCTGGATTCCTCCTACCGGGAAGTAAGCCGCCTGTTGGAGGAAAACGGGGATAACAAAACCTGGGTAAGTACTGCCAAGCGGGTCTGGTATGATTTTTACCAACAGGCCCGTCCCCAGGTGAAGAAGGCAAATGCCTGGGCGGCGGCGGTGATCTATACCATGGCCCGTCTCTTTTCTGAGAGGGATATCACACAGAAGGATTTAGCCCACCGCTACCAGGTGGCCCCGGGTACCATCTCCAACCACTACCGGACCATTTGGCAGACATTAAACCTGAAAAGGTTTGATCAGCGCTATACCCGGTAACGGTCCACTTGGAAAAAACCTTTGCCGGGTCAGGCCCGGCCCAGTGGAGAAAGGGGAGGGTAGGATGGTCCACGCCTATATGCGGGATAAGGAGGATCTCCAGAGCCGCTTAAGGAAAATCGAAGGACAGGTACGGGGTATTCAGAGGATGATCGATGAAGACAGGTATTGTGTTGATATCTTAACCCAGATAGCTGCCATCAAACAGGCCCTAAATAAAGTGAGTATTGCCCTCCTTGAGGGCCATACCAAGGGATGTGTGGCCAATGCCATCCAGCATGGACATGGGGATGAGAGCATCGAAGAATTGATGAAGGTCATTTTCAAATTCCTGGGATAAAATTGGTTTTTAACCGCACCACAGGATGCTGTTTGCCCCGGGAAAACAGGGTAAGGGTTGGGGGAGAGGAGCTTATGCAGATCATACGTACTTTCCTTGGTTTTGTTGGCGGTGCACTGGTGGCTGCCTTAGGACTGCAGTATTACCGGACGGGAACGGTTAACCTTCCGGCTCTGGTTCAGTCCCTGAACCCCATTGTGGTAGGAGCCGGTATCGGGCTATTCATAGTCTTACTGGTACTTGGCATCCGGGGCCAAAGAAAATAATTTTGGCACAGATAGGCCGGACGCCCGGCTCCCCGGGGATTAACAAGGTGTGCTCAGGATTTACTTGCCGGCACACATTTTTCTATCCCCGCACCCCTGCAACTAAGGGGAAGGGGAATAGGCATTGACCGGGCCTCTGGTTGAAGGTTATACAGGTGGGCAGAAAAGGGATATCCTAACAGGGAACCCTGGGTAAGGAGGGAATCCTGTGGCCTTTTTTGCCTTCTGTATTATTGTTATTATGGAAGTTCTCCTGGTGACTGCCCTTATTAAAGGGCCGTGGGGGGAGAACTTTCTCTCTTTGGGAGGGGGGAAGAACTTGCCGCAATCAGATGTAAGGGGAAGAGGTGGTTATTGCCCGCAGGCTCCTGCTCCTGGTCCAGGATGGGTTCGCCCTCAGCCGGGATAGGGAAATTGACTACGAGGCAATAATCAGGGATTGTGCCCGTAAAAGGTATCATTATAGGGTAGATAAAGCCCTAAAGGAACTGGAAAACTGCTGGTGCTGGCTCCTGCGGAAGTGCAGCGGGCGGCAGACAAAGGGGAAAGTTCAGTTATCAGGAGTTTCCTCACCGATCTGGGTATAGCCCTCAGCAAGGAAAAGGCGGCAGCAGAGTTTTTCCGGGAACAGCGCCAAAAGCTGGAGAAAAGTATAACGGAATTGCGCCTGCAGGCCCTGGAAGAGGCAGTATTTGGTAAAGAAGCAACCGGGTATTAAGGGGCACACTTGCATCAGAATCATTTTGTTCTATTTCCCAGAAAGTGCAATATTTTTATCAATGATAAGCAGGAAAAATATATAGTACAGCTAATATAATGTAGTAAAGGAAATAGGGCATATCATTGCATTAAGTAGTACGTGATAGTTTCCGGGATGAGTATTTTTATGCTATCATAATCAGGGAAAGGGGGAGAAGAAATGGGAAAAGAAAAAATTACTCTGAGTGTGATCAAGGCTGATGTGGGGAGTTATACCGGGCACAGCAAAGTTCATCCCGAACTAATGGACGTGGCCAGGGCTTCCTTGCAAGAGGCCTGTGAGAGTGGCACCCTCATTGATTATTATGTTGCGGCAGTGGGTGATGACCTGGAGTTGATCATGACCCACCAAAAGGGTACTGACAGTAGCGAAATTCACAAACTGGCCTGGGAGACCTTTTCCCGTTGCGCCGACAAGGCAAAGGAATTGAAGCTCTATGGGGCGGGGCAGGACCTTTTGTCCGATGCTTTTTCCGGTAATGTCAGGGGTATGGGCCCTGGAGTGGCGGAGATGGAATTTGTCGAGCGGGGTAGTGAACCGGTAGTTGTTTTTATGGCTGACAAGACAGAACCGGGTGCATGGAATTATCCCCTCTTCAAAATGTTTGCTGATCCCTTCAACACCGCCGGGCTGGTCATTGATCCCAAAATGCATCAGGGCTTTGTTTTCGAGGTGCACCGCTTGAAGGAGAAAAAGAAGATCCTTTTCTCCCTGCCGGAGGATATGTACACGATGCTGACCTTTATCGGGGCGCCCAGTGAGTATTGTATCAAGGCCGTTTACCGCAAAGGTGGCGATGGGGAAAGGGTGGCCGTTTCCAGCACAGAAAAATTGGCCTTTGTGGCCGGCCGCTATGTGGGCAAGGATGATCCTGTCTGTATTGTCCGCTGCCAGAGTGGTCTCCCGGCCGTTGGCGAGGTGCTGGAACCCTTTGCTACTCCCCACCTGGTAGCCGGCTGGATGCGGGGTTCCCACCATGGGCCCTTGATGCCGGTCGGTCTGGATGACTCGGCACCGACCCGCTTTGATGGGCCGCCCCGGGTAGTCGCCCTGGGCTTCCAACTCAATCACGGCAAATTGGTCGGTCCCGTCGACTTCTTTGCCGATAAGGCCTTTGACCGAGCCCGGGATCTGGCCAACCAGCTGGCAGACTACCTGCGCCGTTTAGGCCCCTTTGAACCCCATCGTTTACCTTCGGAGCAGATGGAATATACTACTTTGCCGGTTCTGTTGAAGGAACTAGATGCCAAGTTTACCGATATCTAAAATAATACCAGCGAGTTCCTCCCTAAAGCGTTGGCACCGCCCCCCGGGGCGGTGCCTGCATTTAGGCGTATAACTTATGGACAGATGGAAATAATAACCACTAGGATGGGGTGTACGTCAAGGGGAGGGATTCCATGGGCAGGGTGCTGGTATTTTTCCTGATAGTTATGGTGGTATTGGCCGGGACGGGGATTTTCGACCAGATTGGGCAGCGGGAGGGAGGGGAGGTTCCCCAGGATGTGCTCCGTCTCCATATCAGGGCCCACAGCGATGCCCCGCGGGACCAGGAAACAAAACTGGCCGTCCGGGATGCTGTTTTGGCTGTCCTTGCCCCAGGGCTGAGGAGGGCGGCTTCGGCAGCTGAAGCCTGCCAGCTGGTTAAGGGGCAGATTGGCGAGATAACGGCGGCGGCCCGGAAGGAATTACAGCGCCGGGGCAATCAGGAGCCTGTTACTGTCCGCCTCGACCGCACTTACTTTCCTACCCGGCAGTATGACGGTATTACCTTTCCCGCCGGAGAATACCTGGCCCTGCAAATTTTCCTCGGTGAGGGTGCGGGGACCAATTGGTGG
>DUVO01000320.1 GCA_012841005.1 Bacillota bacterium
ACTGCGGCAAGTATAAGCGCGTGCGGTACAAAGGGGTCCCAAAGGGACGATTGTGTCGCTGCCCAAACGGGCCGAGGAGCCCGTTCAGCAGGCCCGTCTGTCTCCTGCTGTGGAGGTTTACTTCCGGCAACTAGCAGTATGGAGATCTCATAGACGCACGACCCCCGCTGGAACCGGAGCGTTAATATCCTCCGGGTAAAATTAGTTTACTGCTCCCAACCGGCCCTGAAGGCTGCCAAATTCACCTCTACAGTGGAAGCCGGTACAATTTGGGCAATTGCCCTCTCCCATTCCCCTTGGCCGATACCCAAAAAAGGAGCTAGGACACCCAGGAGGACCATATTTTGACTCTTGATACTGCCACACTCCCGGGCCAGCTTCTGGGCTGGTACAACCTTTACTGTGCCAGCCCGGTCCTTAAGCTTCACCGGTATATCCTGCGGATAAACAGCCTGGCCGGTAAGGACAGAAACAGGGGGTAATTCCAGGTCATTAACAATTACCACACCACCGGGGCGCAAATTGGCCAACCAGCGCAAACTTTCCAGTTTTTCAAAGGCAAGGAGATAATCTGCTTCACCCTTGGGAATTAGGGGTGAGAAAACCCTCTGGTCAAATCTGACCTGGGTTACCACGCTTCCACCCCTTTGGGCCATACCGTGGACCTCGGCCATCTTGACATCGTACCCTGCTTGCAGTAAGACCTCAGCCAATATTTTGCTGGCCAATATCGTCCCCTGACCGCCGACACCGACCACCAGAATATTTCCCTTCCCTTCATTCATTTTCCTCACCACCCTTCACAATGGCATTGAAGGCACATACCTGCTCACAAAGGCTACACCCGTTGCAGAGGGTATTATTGATCCAGACCTGTTCCTCCCGGACCTCAATGGCGGGACAGCCTAAACGGAGGCAAAGCCGGCAGTTACGACAAAGGTCCCGTTTAACCTCATAGAAACCCTTTGGCCCCCTTCCCTTTAACAATACACAGGGCCGGCGTACTATCACTACCGAGGGTTCCTCACTCTGCAAAGCTGCCCTGATACCCGCCTCCAGCTCTGCCAGCTTGTATGCATCTACTGTCCGAACATCTTTTATCCCCAGGGCTCGGCAGATTTTCTCCAAGTCGGCCCTGGGCGCCGGATCTCCCTTCAGGGTTGCCCCCGTTCCTGGATGATCTTGGTGTCCAGTCATGGCGGTGGTGCTGTTATCTAAAATAATGGTCGTAGTCCTGCCACCGTTGTAAACTACATTGAGCAACCCCGGAATGCCGGAATGGAGAAAGGTGGAATCGCCGATAACAGCCACTGCCTCCGGCCCTTCCTCCCCGGCAGCCCTGAAGGCTTCCTGAAAACCGTAGGCATTGCTTACACTGGCCCCCATACAAATAATGCTGTGCATGGCCGAAAGGGGAGGTGCCACGCCAAGGGCATAGCAGCCGATATCACCATTGACCACTACCTTCAGTTTGTTGAGAACGTAGAAGGTTCCCCGATGGGGGCACCCGGCACACAGAACCGGGGGACGGGGAATTACACCCTCTGGGGGGGCAGTATCCTCGCCCCCGTTACCTCTGAACCCGGCAACAACCAACTCCGGACTCAGTTCCCCCAGGGCGGAAAATAATTCCTTGCCCCATACCGACAAGCCCAAAGCCCGGACCTGGGTTTCGATTACCGGGTCTAATTCTTCGAGCACATACAGTTCCTCAACTTCTCCCGCAAATCCTGTGATGGTTTTTTCCGGCAGGGGGTTAATTAAAGCCAGTTTAAGATAAGATGCCTCCTCCCCCAATGCCTCCCGGGCATAATGGTAACTGATGCCACTGGTAATGATCCCAATCCGGCGTTCCCGCCCCCATTCGATCCGTTTGGCAGAAAATTCTTCACTGAATTCCCGCAGTTTTTGCATCCTTTCCTCCACAGCCCGATGGCGCTGCCGGGCATTGGCGGGAACCATGACATACTTGCCCGGATCAACCTTGAAGGGAGCCAATCCCTTCTCCTTTCGTTCACCCATTTCCACGACAGACTTGCCGTGGGCAACCCTGGTGGTAATCCGAAGAATAACCGGTGTATCAAAGGTCTCACTCAACCAAAAGGCTAAACCGACAAAATCCTTGGCTTCCTGACTATCGGCAGGCTCTAAAATGGGAACCTTGGCGAAAGCCCCCAGGTGGCGGTTGTCCTGTTCGTTTTGGGAGCTGTGCATACCCGGATCATCGGCCGATACCAGGACCAAACCGCCGTTCACCCCTGTATAGGAAAAGGTGAATAGGGGATCGGCAGCCACATTTACACCCACATGCTTCATAGCTACCAGTACCCTCGCACCGGCCAGGGAAGCACCAATACCCGTCTCCAAAGCCACCTTTTCATTGGGAGCCCATTGGGCCGATACCTCCCCGTACCGGGCCAAATTCTCCAGGATTTCCGTACTGGGAGTTCCGGGATAGGCGGAAGCGAAAAGCACACCAGCCTCCCAGGCCCCCCTGGCAATAGCCTCATTGCCCGTCAATAATGCCCTCATGTGTATCTCCCTCCTTCTATTCTTCTTGTTCTATAAGATGGAACGGCGTTCCCCCAGAGAACAAAAATTTATTCCAGCCGATTACTGATAGCCCTAGCCGTCTCCATTACCCCGGCAATTAGTTCCGGCAGGCGTTGGTCGGTCAGCCGGCTGGTAGGACCCGAAATACTAAGAGCGGCCACAACGGTGCCGGAAGGGCCGAAAATTGGCGCCGCTACACACCTTAAACCTACTTCAATTTCCTCGTCATCCAGGGCATAACCGGCCCTGCGGATTCTGTCCAGTTCCTTCTCCAGCTCACCCCAGTCGGTAATAGTATTATCTGTAAACCGGACCAGAGAAGCCTGTCCCAGCACCCGGTAAACCCAGCCGCGATCGGAATAGGCCAGTAATACCTTACCCACTCCGGAGCAGTGGGCAGGAGAGCTGGAACCGAAAGGTGGCGTCAAACTGAGGCTGTGATTAGTTTCAACCTTATCAATTACAATAATTTCCGCTCCCTTTTCCCTATTATCATTCAACACCGCCAGGTGAACCGTTTCCTGGTACTTTTCCCCCAGCTCCCGGAGCCAGGGCTTGACCATATCCCTCAGGCCCATCAACCTGTTACAGAGCAGGCCGAGGGCATAGACACGGAGGCCTAACCAGTATTTGCCCGTTAATTCATTCTGCTGGACAAAGCCACGGCGTTCCAGTGTGGCCAGGACCCTGTAAACGGTGCTCTTGTAATAACCCAATTTGGCGGCAATTTCCGTAACCCCCAATTCCCTCTTTTCCTGCTGGAAGAGCAACAACACCT
>DUVO01000003.1 GCA_012841005.1 Bacillota bacterium
GCCGAGGCAATAGTGGCGGGGATTCTCCAGGAAGTGTCCGGTGACCTGAAAGCTGATCTACTTTTGCTGTTACCCTGGTCCCAGGCCTGTGTAATTCTCGACTTATTGTTGGGCAGGGGGGTAAAACAATCTTTCGCCCTCGATGCCCTGGAAGCTTCTGCCCTGGAAGAACTGGGAAACATACTGACCAATTCTTTTCTCAACGCCCTGGCCAAATTTACCAAACTGAAATTTTGTCCCCGTGTCCCGGCCCTGGCAGTGGATATGGCCGGTGCAGTTCTCAGCCTTCCCCTGGCGCGGCTGGGTGAGAGGGTTGAGCAGGCCCTGGTTATAGACACCGAGTTTCACCACCAGCAGCGGTATGTTACCGGGTATTTTCTCTTTATTCCTGCACCGGAGGATCTGGAAACTTTCTTCCATAATCTGGAGGTGGTTTCCAGGTGAAGGAAATTATCAGGGTTGCCATGGCTGACCTGGGGGTTGCCCGGGCTCCGACGGTATTGATGACCATAGGCCTTGGCTCTTGTGTGGGGGTAACCTTATATGATCCGGTAGCCAAGCTCGGCGGTATGGCCCACATAATGCTTCCGTATCAACGCATGGGTTCGGTCAATGGAAAACCCGGAAAATATGCGGATCGGGCCATAACTATTTTACTCCAAGAGTTAATTTCCCGGGGCGCAGTCAAGCAACGCCTGGAAGCGAAGTTGGCAGGGGGAGCGCAAATGTTTGCTAGCAAAGGGGCAGAGGCAAGTGAAATTCTTAAGGTGGGACAGCGCAATGTCGAGGCAGCCAGGAGGATACTGGGGGAAATAGGAGTTAGAATTGTAGCAGCTGATACCGGGGGGTACCACGGTCGTACTATAGAGCTAGCAACAGAAACTGGAGCACTGCGGATAAAGACTATTGCCCACGGGGAGAAGTTTATCTAAGTTATGCCGGCCAAAGGGAGTGGTGGCATTGCTGGAAAGGGAAATGGAGATTAAACTATGGGAGTCATACCACTATAGGGGTGATTATAAGGCCAGGGAAAGGCTGATCGAAGCCTATGCTCCTTTGGTTAAGTATGTTTCCGGCAGGCTGGCTCTTTTCTTGCCGCCGGCGGTGGAAATTGATGATTTATTTGGCTATGGCGCCCTTGGTTTAATCCAGGCTGTCGACCGTTTTGATCCTTCCCGGGGTATTAAGTTTACTACCTTTGCCATTGCCCGCATTCGGGGAGCAATACTTGATGGGATCAGAAAATCTGATTGGCTACCCCGAGGTTTGAGACAAAAGGAACGCCAGCTTCGTGATATACAGCAGGTGTTGGCCAATAGGTTGGGCCGTTTTCCCACAGACGAGGAAATGGCAGCTGAGCTTCACATGGCTGAGGAAGACTTTCGGAAATTTCTGCAAGAGATCAGCCAGATAACCCTTCTCTCCCTGGACGATTTTTCCTTCGAGCCAGGTGGAACAGGGGAAGCCAATGTTCTCGATAATATTGCGGCCTCCCACACCTGGGAACCATCCCACCTGGTTACGCAAAAGGAAATGAAAAGAATGGTGGCTCAGGCCATTGATAAACTGGAGGAAAAAGAGCGGCTGGTTGTGAGCCTCTATTATTATGATGGTTTTACCCGTAAGGAGATTGCAGAGATCCTTGGTGTTTCTGAGTCAAGGGTATCACAATTACATACGAAGGCCATTCTACGGCTGCGGGGTTACCTGGGTACCAAGAAGAGGGATTTGCAGGGTTAGATTGACCGGGAAAGGTTGTGATGACAATAACTTTAAGGACTATTGACCTCCAGGTACTGCTGCCCCGGGTGGATCAGACTGTCCGGTATCAGGAAAGGGAAGAGCAACAGGTCGATCTCAGGCATCAGTTTGCCCTGCAGGAGCAGAAACATTATAGCGAAAAGGGGCAGCAGGTACAGAAGCCTCCCCGGGGAGAAAGGGGGAGGCTTGGGAGCCGCTCTGAGGAGCGGCGAAGGCGAAGGCAAATGGGGAAAAGAAAAGGAGGCGGGGAAGGGAAAAGGAAGGTGCAGGATCCCCTTCGGGGGCGAAAATTAGACTTTAGGGTATAGTATAGTGTAGTTTCAGCTGGTATGCTTTCTGTCGGTGTTAAATGGAATTGTAACCGCCGGACCCCAATAAGTACAGGCGGTCTTTTCTTTTGTCAAACAGCGGCAGGGAATTTCCCCGGGAATAAGACTTCCACGTTTCCATTGGCAGGAAAAATCAGAACCCCCAGGTTATATTAACCAGCCAGGCAGGCATAATATGAGGTGGGGGTGAAA
>DUVO01000310.1 GCA_012841005.1 Bacillota bacterium
CCCTGCTACAGAATTGGGATTTGATTTGGCTGAAACCTTCAAAACTTCCATGCTGTTAAGCCCTCCTTTTAATATTTTTTCTTGACTATTTCCCAGTTACTTGGTGTATTCGCTAGAAAAGGGAAAATTCCTGCCGCCAAATAGAAACATGCGGAAAAATTTATAACATTATTTCTTTACCCTCAGTCAGACTCACTAATTCTTTTTATCCCCAGGCTGGTTCCTGTCACTTCATCAATTTCCAGGACGATCCCGTTTAATTCTCCCGGACCCTTGGCTGGGTGGAAATGTTGCGGCATCTGGGTTAAAAATCTCATAATCACTGTTTCCCTCTCAACCCCAATAATCCCCTCGGCTGGCCCTGTCATACCAATATCGGTTATATAAGCCGTACCTTTATTCAAAATCCGCTCGTCCGCCGTCTGCACATGGGTATGGGTACCAAAAACAGCAGTAACCCTGCCATTTAAATACCAGCCAAAGGCCTGTTTTTCCGAAGTGGCCTCTCCATGGAAATCAACCAGGATTATTCTTGTCTGTTCCTGCAGAAGGGAGAGCAAGGCATCTGCACTGCGAAAGGGACATTCCAGGTTATCCATAAAGGTTCGCCCGGCAAAATTGGTAACGGCAACGGGAATTCCGGAAGAGTCCCTTACTATAACCCAACCCCGTCCCGGAGTACCGGGTGGATAGTTCTCCGGCCGGATCAGCCGCTCTTCCAGGGAAAAATAAGGTATTATTTCTTTCTTGTCCCAGATGTGATTCCCTGAAGTAATAACATCGATCCCATATCCAAAGAGTTCCCTGGCAATGACAGGGGTAATCCCCGCCCCCCCGGCTGCATTTTCGCCGTTGGCAATAACTAAGGCAGGACGATATTTCTCTTTTAGTTCAGGAAGCAATTTTTGCACCAGTTGACGTCCAGTGCGGCCGACTATATCGCCAATAACCAAAACCTTCATCAATATCCGTCCCTCTCTAAGGTATTTATGTCTGTCACAATGTCCCCCTTCGCAAAAAGTAGGCGGTATCCCCGCCTACTTTGCATACTCAACGGCCCTAGTTTCCCGAATAACATTCACTTTAATTTGTCCGGGATAATCTAGTTCGCTTTCGATCTTTTTGACAATATCCCTGGCCAAACGAATTGTGGCCAGATCGTCGATTTTTTCCGGTTTTACCATTATCCTTATCTCACGACCGGCCTGAATGGCAAAGGCTTTGTCAACACCATCGAAGGAATCGGCTATTTCCTCCAATTTTTGCAAGCGTTTAATATAGGCTTCCAAGGTTTCGCGCCGTGCTCCTGGACGGGCAGCAGAGATTGCATCGGCTGCCTGAACCAAAACAGCTTCCAGGGAATTAGGCTCAATATCGCCATGGTGAGCGGCAATGGCGTGAACAACCCCTGGTGCTTCATTATAACGCCGCGCCAGGTCTTCACCGATCTTCACATGGGGCCCTTCTACTTCATGGTCCACTGCCTTACCGATATCATGCAAAAGACCAGCCCGCTTGGCTAATTGTATATCAGCGCCTATCTCGGCAGCCATTACACCACAGAGATGGGCAACCTCAAGAGAATGTTTTAGAACATTTTGCCCGTAACTGGTACGGTATTTGAGCTGCCCCAGAAGTTTTATCAATTCGGGATGAATCCCGTGGACACCAGCCTCGAAGGTCGCCTGTTCCCCTTCCTCCCGGATAAGGTTATCAACTTCTTTCGTTGCTTTTTCCACCATTTCTTCGATACGGGCCGGATGAATGCGCCCGTCAACGATTAGCTTTTCCAGGGCAATCCGGGCGATTTCTCGCCTAATGGGGTCGAAACCTGACAGGATTACGGCTTCCGGTGTATCGTCTATAATGAGATCTATTCCCGTTAATGTCTCCAAGGCACGGATATTTCTACCCTCTCTGCCGATAATCCTACCTTTCATTTCATCATTGGGCAAAGAAACTACAGAAACTGTTGTTTCTGCAACATGATCCGCCGCACAGCGTTGTATGGCCAAGGCTATGTGCTTTTTGGCCCGCTTTTCTGCCTCTTCCTTTGCCTGGTTTTCAATGTCTTTAATCATAATTGCCGCTTCATGACGGATCTCCTTCTCGATGTTGGCCAGCAGGATGCTCTTTGCCTCTTCAGAAGATAGACCCGACAGTCTTTCCAATTCAGCCAATTGTTTCTGGTAGAGTTCCTCGAGATTTTCCTTAATTTTTTGTACGGCGGCTTCCCTGGAAGCAAGTTCATCTTCCTTTTTCTCCAAGAGCTCCATCTTCCGGTCGAGGGACTCTTCCTTTTGTACAACCCTTCTTTCCATACGTTGCAGTTCATTGCGGCGTTCCCTGTATTCCCGCTCCTGATCCGCCCGGATCTTATGAATCTCTTCCTTTGCTTCCAGGGTTATTTCCCGTTTCTTGGCCTCTCCATCCTTTTCCGCCTGTTCCAAGATCCTCTTGGCGGCCTCTTCTGCAGAAGCAATCTTAGCTTCGGCAATATATTTACGAGCCCAGTAACCCACTATAAAGGCTATCAGGGCAAGGCCAAACATTGGTATAATTGACCCCAAAATATCTCTTCACCTCCCCCCTTCTGAGTTTTGTCCGCAAAATAAGCCGAGTCGGAACTCGGCTTTTCAGAGACACCCCTTAGCAACATTTCTTCCTCTTTGAGGTTTAACCTCGAAAACATATTGTTCCCAGTATCCCCAATGTTCAGTTCCCACATAGACTATTAAAACCTATATACCTGCTGCTCACCAAGCTGGCAAATATGATCCTTTATCATAAATTGTATAGGGTTTTACAATCCTTGTCAAGTAGACCGGGGTTAGACGCCCTTGCTGGAAACAATGGGTCAGCCGGATAAGGAAAACTACTGCCGCCTGTAACAGTACCCTTTACCTGGGAGGTAAAATCTCTTCCAGAACCCTCCTGCTTATTTCCGGGGCGAAACCCTGACGGGTCAAAAATTGCGCCAGGCGGCGATAAATCTTGGGCCTATTACTGTTGGCTAAAGAACGTATTTTTTTTTGAGCTAAAGCCCTTGCCCGGTCCAGTTCCGCGCTGTTTGGTATTTCTTCCAAAAGGGTTTCTGCTAAACAACGTTTGATCCCGCGGGCCAATAATTCCTGGAGCAGGCGCTTCTTACCATAGCCCCGCCGCTGGAGTAAGGTCTCTATCCAACGGCGGGCATAGGCTTCATCATTTAGATAACCATAGTCGGTCATCAGCGCAATAACCTGGCCAGTAATAGCTTCTGTAAACCCTTTTTGGCGCAAACGCTGCCTAAACTCCTCCACGCTGTATGACCGGTAACTCAACAGGTTAAGGGCATATTGTTTCGCCTCGACAAGTTCATCGGGCATTATCCCACTCTCCCCTGCCTTTACTACGCTTCATTTTTAGCAGTGTTCTTCGCCTGGATTACTGGCAAATTAAAGGCTTCCCGGAGCCGGTTCTCCAATTCCAGGGTCAGTTCAGGATTATTCTTGAGGTAATCCCTAGCATTTTCCCTGCCCTGTCCTATTCTGGTATCCCCATAAGAATACCAGGCTCCGCTCTTCTTTATTATATCCTGCTCTGCGGCCAGATCTAAGATAGTGCCTTCCCGGGAAATCCCCTGGCCGTAAATAATGTCAAAATCCGCCTGTTTAAAAGGAGGAGCAGTCTTATTTTTTACCACTTTAACCCTTACCCTGTTGCCAATTACATCATTGCCCTGCTTTAAACTCTCTGTTTTCCTTACTTCCAGGCGCACTGAAGAATAAAACTTCAGGGCCCTTCCTCCCGGTGTGACTTCGGGATTGCCAAACATGATACCAACTTTTTCCCGGATCTGGTTGATAAAAATTGCGGCAGTATGGGATTTACTTATAGCACCGGCCAATTTTCGCAAGGCCTGAGACATCAAGCGTGCCTGTAAACCTACATGGGAATCTCCCATATCTCCTTCCAATTCCGCCCTGGGGACCAGGGCGGCAACGGAGTCCACCACCACCACATCAATTGCACCACTCCGGACCAGGGCTTCGGCGATTTCCAAAGCCTGTTCACCTGTATCCGGCTGGGAAATGAGCAGGTTTTCTACATCAACGCCGAGGTTGTGGGCATAGACCGGGTCCAGGGCATGTTCCGCATCGATAAAGGCAGCATTGCCACCCATCTTCTGAGCCTCGGCAATTACATGCAGAGCAACAGTAGTCTTTCCAGAAGACTCAGGTCCATATATCTCTACCACCCTTCCCCTTGGTACGCCCCCTACACCCAATGCCAGATCAAGGCTCAATGCACCTGTTGGTATCACTTCCACATTTAATTTTGCGGACGCTTCCCCCAACCGCATAATTGAACCCTTACCAAACTGCTTTTCAATTTGCATTAATGCCATTTCCAGAGCCTTTTGTTTCTCCATGTTCTTCCTCCTCCCCCGGTTTTCTTTTCACCTTCTCAGATCAAAACGTTGTCTCACTTTATAGATTGGCCCTCCCGGTGTTAATATACTCTGAAAGAGGGCAATATCCCTGGCTGTAAAGTTGCCATAGGTTGCCTCCTCCCGTTGCTTTATTTCTGAGTGCAGTCTGGCTGCGGCAACTGGAAGCTTACGAAACCTGCCCAGGGTAACATGGGGTGTGTAAGGTCTTCTTTCCACAGCAAACCCCGCCTTTTCCAAACTCACACCCAAATATGTATACAAATCATGTAGTTCTTCTCTTCCCGCTCCGATTCCTGCCCAGAAGACCCTTGGTTTACCACGGGAAGGAAATACCCCCAAACCGCCGATATCAACAGTAAAGGGTCTTATTCCCCGGGCAACATCGACGGCACAGGCACAAACTTGCGCAACTTCCCCTTCCGGCAGAAAACCCAGAAAATGTAAGGTGACATGCAAATTGGCCTCTGGGACCCATTTTATCTCCCGATCTAAAAAAGAAAACTCCTCCTGCAGAAGCCGTAGCTGTTTTTGGAGCAGGGCAGGAAGCTCAAGGGCCAGGAAAAGTCGCATCATCTTCAGTCTCATCACCCTCCCCTGGAGCAGAAAATATTGTCCGCCGGAATCCGAAACCGGCCTGACGGTAATATAGAGATATTGTATCTGCCGCCACCAGCCGCCAACTATCTTCACCCTTGCTAAAATGCAGCAAGACCAATGAATAGGGTATCTCATCGGTACTCTGTAAACCACGAATTCCCGCCGCCCCGCAAGTACCGGCATCAATGACAACACTGCCATCTATTTCCTGGATCCGGGGAGAATGACTGTGCCCATGGAGAATAACCGGGACTTTTCCCGCAAAGGGCATGGCCATCCGTTGTTCATGGACAGCCAGAAGATCGGGTTCCTCTGCACTGGCCAGCAATTCCTTCAGTTGGGCCACAGCAGCTTCCATCTCCCCGGGTTCGGCCGTGGTCATTACTTCCCTCTGAGCAGCCGGATCAGAAACGCCTAAAATCTTAAGTCCGGCTATCTCGACCATCTCTCCTTTCAGCAGTGTAACCGCCGGTACAGTGGCTAAATGTTTGGCAATAGCAGGAGAATCATGATTTCCCAGGGCAATCACATAGGGGACAGGCCAATCATCCAACCTGCTCAACAGCCCAACCTCCAGGGGACTGCCGAAATCGGTAATGTCTCCGGTATCGATAACAAAATCTACGGCAAAGGTATTAACCACCCTTTCCACCAGGTCCAGTGCCACCGGGTTATTATGAATATCGGAAACATGCAGCACCTTGAGGTCAATCCCGGCCAAATCCACCTGCCCCAAATCCTCAACTTTTTGCAGCAGGCTATAGAGATTAATGGACATTACCTGGATGTGTTCCGCCATGGTTTTTACCCCAACAAAGGCCTCCTGAAACAGGGCCACCATCCAGGGCGCCGCCTGCAACATACCCTGATATTCAA
>DUVO01000329.1 GCA_012841005.1 Bacillota bacterium
CTTGGCCTAGGTGTCGGTACCAGGATACCCGCATGGGGTTCGATGATCGCCAATGGGCGACAATTTATGCTTAATGCCTGGTGGATCTCTACCCTTCCGGGCTTAGCCCTCTTAATACTGGTATTGAGTATTAACCTCCTGGGGGAAGGTTTGCGGGATATCCTCGACCCGCGTTTGAAAATAGATTAAAAGCTGCCAAGCAAAGGATGTGAGCTGAGGATGCTGAAAATCAAAAATCTGTGCACACATTTTCCCACGGAAAGGGGTTTGGTAAAAGCTGTAAACAATGTCAGCCTGTCCCTGGGAAGCGGCGAAATCCTCGGGCTGGTAGGGGAATCGGGTTGTGGTAAAAGCATGACCCTCCTTTCTATCCTCCGGTTGGTACCCTATCCCGGTAAAATTGTTGCAGGAAGAATTATTTTTAACGGCAGTGATATTTTACAAAAAAGCCCTGCGGAAATGCGCATGCTCCGGGGCAAGGAAATAGCAATGATTTTTCAGGACCCAATGACAACCCTTAATCCCGTCTTCAAGGTAGGAGAACAGATTGGGGAATCTCTACGGATTCACGGCATTATGGGACAGAAGATCTTTCAAGATAAATATGGTTATAAAAAGAGACTTGCCGAAAAAAAGCGGGTTTTAGAATTGATGGAAGAGGTGGGAATTCCCTCCCCGGATGTACGCTACCAGGAGTATCCCCACCAATTTAGTGGTGGGATGCAACAACGAGCCCTAATTGCCATTGCCCTATCCTGCAATCCCAAACTTCTTTTAGCTGACGAACCTACAACCGCCCTCGATGTTACAATTCAGGCTCAGATCCTGGCCCTTTTGGAGCAAATAAACCGGGAACATGGAACAAGTATTATTCTTGTGACCCATGATCTGGGAGTAGCCGCGGAATTCTGCCAGCGCATTGCCGTGATGTATGCCGGAAGTCTGGTGGAAGAAGGTCCCACCGATGAAGTCATTGAAAGACCATACCATCCCTACACCAGGGGCTTATTGCGTTCCATACCAAGGATTACAGGAGAAAAGAAGAGGATTGAACCCATACCAGGTAATGTACCAGATTTGGCCGGTTTAGCAGACGGCTGCCCCTTTGCCCCCCGCTGCACCCTGGCACACAATGCCTGCCGTACAGAAATGATTCCCCTGCAACAAATATCGGCCCACCATCAAGTCCGCTGTTTATGTGTCTCTTAAATAGTAAATATTTCGAAGGGAGAGGAAAATATGGCAGTAGGTGAGCCCCTGGTTAAAACCAAGGGCCTTAGCAAATACTTCATCAGCCGGCGCAGCCTCATTGCCAAGCTGATAGCCAGGCAAAAGGATCGTCTAATCAAGGCCGTTGATTGTGTTGACCTGGTGATTCATCCTGGGGAGACCCTGGGATTAGTGGGGGAGAGTGGCTGCGGTAAAACTACCCTTGGTCGAACACTGATTCGGCTCCACGAACCAACGGCCGGGGAAATTCTCTATCGCAATCAGCCGGTTAACAAGATGCAGGGCAAGAAGCTAAGGGAATTCCGCAAAGAGGCCCAGATTATTTTCCAAAACCCCTATGCATCCCTAAATCCCCGCAAAACAGTACGGGAAATCCTATCAGTGCCACTGCGCAGGAGGGGAATTCGGGAACCGAAGGCAATAGAAAGGGAAATCCTTAGTCTGCTGCACAGGGTTGGATTAAGCCCAAGACATATAGACAACTATCCTCACCAGTTCAGTGGCGGGCAGAGACAGCGGATCGGCATAGCCCGGGCTCTGGCCTTGCAGCCCAAGTTTATTGTTGCTGATGAACCTGTTTCGGCACTGGATGTTTCTGTGCAAGCCCAGATAATAAACCTCTTGGAAGAGTTGCAAGAGGATTACCAGCTTACCTATCTTTTCATTACCCATGATTTGAGTGTTGTACATTATATCAGTGATCGGATTGCAGTTATGTACCTGGGAAAAATTGTCGAAACTGCCGCCACCAAGGAGATCTTCAACAACCCCCTCCATCCCTATACCCGGGCTTTACTCTCAGCCATCCCCAGTGTAGACAAAAACCAGCGCCGCAAACGGATCATCCTGGAGGGTACCGTACCAACACCACTGGACCCACCACCGGGTTGTCGCTTTCATACCAGGTGTTTTGCAAGCAAGGGCAGTATTTGCAGTACCATTACTCCGCTCCTGGTGGAGGTGGAAAAGGGGCATTTTGTAGCCTGTCATCAGTTCGGCGCAACATAAATTACAACAAATACTACCTCGCCGGGTATATTTAAATTAACCTTGCTACTGGCGAAATGATGATCTGGCAAACAGGGAGCCGTAACTCCTTCATACTTTCAGCTCCGGTACAGGACAGGCCCGGCGCGGAAAAGAAAAATGAAAGCACCCAGGTCATCCCTCCCTGAAATTACATACGAGTCGAAAACGGACGCAATATAGCCCTTTCCGGCTCAAAAAAAGGATATTTGCGGCCAGGAATATGGAAGGAAATAACATATTTTGGTAGTAATAGTTATCAGGGAAATCCAAATCCGGGAGGGAATATTATGGAAAATGGAATACTGCCGTTTCTGCTCAGCGAGAACACTAGCCAGGGCTTCCGTCCCATTGCTGTGCCCGCCGGAATAAAGGAACAACTGCTGGAAACCGCTGTCAAGGCACCTACCGCTACAGGATTACAGGCCTATAGTATGATAATTATTGAAGACCTAGAGCAGCGTAGACTACTCTCCCAGGCCTGCCAGGGGCAATCTTCCCTCTTAGAGGCCCCCCTGGTTGTATCTTTCTGTGTTGATACATACCGGATAAAATATATCCTGGAGCAATACCAACAAGGTTTTTTCCTGGATAACCCCCTTGCTTTCCTCCTGGGAATCTGTGATGCAATAACGGCAGCGCAAAATATGGCTACAGCAGCCGGCAGCAAAGGTTTAGGGGCAACCTATATTAGCGCCTTTTTAAATGAACTTGAGGATATCAGAAAAATTCTAAAACTACCGGAATACGTCTTTCCGGTGACCATCCTCTGCCTGGGCTATCCCGTTTCCGCTGCCCCGCAAAAACAGGGACTTAAAAAAATCGTCTACAAGGATCATTACCAGGAACCGGGTAGGGAGCAGGTCACCGAATTTATCCAGCGGCATCAGCATCTCTTCCAAAATGGTGTCCTGCAACTCTATGGGGCCAGGGAAACCATCCAAAACAAAGGGTCCCAGATATGGAATTCTTTACAGGAAAGCGGCTTTTTCCCGCGTAAAGAATTAGAAAAGAAAGGGGAGGTGTCTTCCCCTGTAAAATTAGGACTGGAAAAGACCCTCCAGGTTATTCGGCAAGCCCAAAGGCTTACCCGCAAACGGAAACAGTTCTTTTTCAGTAGGGTTAACCTGTGTTACAAATTAGCCCAGTACCACCTCATACGAGGCCATGCCAATAGAGCGTTGGACTATTTTTCCCAGGCAATCCTGCATATTCCAGAAGCAACGGAACTCTATTGCTGTATAGCTGTTACCCACCAACACATGGGGAATAGAGAAAGGTCCCTGAGCTACTTCCAAAAGGCCGTAAGGTTAGATACAAAAGAACCCTATTTCCATCTCTGGCTTGGGGAAGCCCAAACCTTTTGGGGAGAAATAGAAGGAGCACAGAAAGCATTAGATAAGGCGCTGAACCTTAATCCCGCCCTGGCAGAGGCATGGTTAGCAAAGGCAAAATTATTGGAAAAACAAACTGCCTGGGAAGATGCCCTTTCCTGTTATCAAAGGGTAGAAAATCTGCGAGTAGGAAACCCCACCCTTTACAATAACATAGCTGTAGTTTATTTGCAGCTGGGAAAGACAGCAGATGCAGAAATTTATTGTGATAAAGCTTTAAGGCTAAAACCAAAGGATCCTATTATTCTAGCCAATAAAGGATTAATTCTCTCGAAAATAGGCAAATTCAAGGAAGCGGCAGAATGCTATACCCAGGCCCTTAAAGTTCAACCAGATAATGTAGATTATTTAAACAATAAGGGGTATTGTCTCATGAAAATAAAGCAGTATCAGAAGGCCTTAGCCCTCTATGAACTCACTTTAGAAATACAGCCAGGCGTTCTCAGTGTCTTGGAGAATAAAGCTTCCTGTTTAACCCTTTTGGGGCGGGGAGAGGAAGCCCTCAGTTGTTATGATGAAATACTTCGTCACACACCTGAGGAGCCAACAGTGTTAAATAACAAAGCCCTCTGCCTGGCTAAACTGGGAAGATACCGGCAAGCCTTGCTGTACCACCAGCGGTCCTTGGAAAAGGACCCCAATAATTCAACCTTCCTCGGCAATACAGCACGCTGTTTGATTGAGATGGGACAATACGAACGAGCCCTGGAGTATTTAGATCTTGCCCTACAGCTAAAGCCGGGAGAGCCTGGCCTTCTCAGCAGCAAGGGAATATGTCTTGACTATTTGGGACGGCTTGATGAAGCCCTGGTCTGCTATAATCGCGCCCTGCGGTTGGCGTAGGAAAGAAAATATATCTCAGAATAAAATGTTAAAGCAGCGGCTGCAAACCGCTGCTTTGGCTTGTGGCTGGGGCGGTAGGATTCGAACCTACGAATCCAGGATCCAAAGTCCCGTGCCTTACCGCTTGGCTACGCCCCAATAATGGTGGAGAGGGCTGGATTCGAACCAGCGAAGGCTCCGCCAGCAGATTTACAGTCTGC
>DUVO01000199.1 GCA_012841005.1 Bacillota bacterium
CGTTCTGAGGCTGAATAAACACCCGTGTAAATGGAAATAATCTCCATATAAAACAAAATGGAGGTTATCAAAAATGAGACAGTCAAAAAACATTCTTACGGACAAGGAAATGGAACTAGTGAGCCTTTTAATGCAGGATTGCCACAGTACGGGTGACATTCAGTCGAAGTTGAAACGCCTTTTTGCGGGAACAATTGAGCAAATGCTGGAAGCCGAAATGGAGGAGCATTTAGGATACGAAAAACACAGCATTGAAGGAAACAACACCGGGAATTCACGCAACGGGTATAATCGCAAGAATATCATCAGCGATTACGGCGAGAGTGAAATTGCCGTACCCCGCGACCGCAACGGAGAGTTTGAGCCGAAAATCGTTGAAAAGAGGCAGACACGAACGGATGAAATCGAACATAAAATCATGGCGATGTATTCAAAGGGAATGAGCCAGCGCGACATTGAGGATAATCTACGTGAGATTTACGGGGCAGAGATATCGCAGACGCTGATATCCAAGATAACTGATAAAATCCTCCCGGAAGTGAACGAGTGGCAGAATCGGCCGCTAGAGTCGATTTACCCGATTATCTACTTTGACGGGATCGTATTCAAAAGCCGCAAGGACAGTCAGATCATCAACAAATGCGTCTACTCGGTGCTGGGCATTGATATGAACGGCCAAAAGGACATTCTGGGTATCTGGATCAGCGAAAATGAAAGCGCAAGCTTTTACGCATCCATCTGTTCCGACCTGAAAAAGCGCGGTGTGCAAGACATTTTCATCGCCTGTCATGACAATTTGAAAGGACTCGGTGAAGCCATAAATGCGGTTTTCCCGTAGGCAAAGCAACAGCTCTGCATAGTTCATCAGATCCGCAATTCCACTAAATTTGTACAATACAAGGACCGAAAAGCAATCTGCGCTGACCTTAAAAAAATCTACGGTGCAGTAAATTTAGACGATGCAGAGTATGCCAAAGAAGAATTCAGGGAAAAATGGGATAAGAAGTATCCATCTATTCTGCGGTCCTGGGATGCCAACTGGGCAGAACTCACCACGTTTTTCAACTACCCTGAACAGATCCGGCATCTAATTTATACAACAAATGCAGTGGAAGCATACCACAGAATGGTGCGTAAATTTACGAAGACGAAATCCATTTTTCCCACCGATGACTCAATCCGGAAAGTGGTATTCCTTTCGGCAAGGGAAATTACAAAAAAGTGGACGCAGCCATCAAGGGACTGGGCAATGGCATATAGCCAGATTATGATATTTTTTGCCGACAGGCTAGCATAAGGCCTTGAGGGCTCTGCCCTCTCGAGGTTTACCCGCACGGGCTTACCGGTGAAGTGGAAAACGGCAGACTCATAGCCCGCCGTTTCACCGTATAAGCCACAGCAAGCGCAGGGTCGCTCCTCAGCGTTGCCCAATTCATGCTGCAGTAATAGTATGGTCAAATTTTTGGATGATTATTCCATTTACACAAAAGAATGTTCACACCCCGAGCTTCTACTGCGTCCTCACGTCACAGTCCTAACAAGATTAATCTAGTAGTTGCAACGTAGAAGCTGCTGTGCGAGCTTCTACTGCGTCCTCACGTCAC
>DUVO01000299.1 GCA_012841005.1 Bacillota bacterium
GCCCTTCGGGCTCAAACATGGTGTCGCTGCTTTTCCTCACTCGCCTACGCTCTTTTATCCTGTGTCTCAATGCTGTTTTCGGGGTGCTTCCGGCACCCTATTTCCTGCCGTAAACGGGGACAGTCTCCCCACCAAAAACGTGATAAGATTACTGCTTTTTCTTATACTTGAATGCCTAGATGCTCGACCTTAAGCTGACTGACATTTGTTTTCTTTCTAACCTCCAATTTCCAACTTCCAACCTCCAAAGGCAGTCGCCGGCTTTGCAAAGTGGCCAGCCTTACGACATCGGTAAACGGGCACATTCCCCCTCGGCGATAATTGGGGACAGTCTCCCTTTTTTAAGGAGACTGTCCCCACTTTTCTGTCGCTCCGCCAGAAGTGTAGTTCTTACGATGATGCAGAACTATTTATTCGAACTTCGAACATCGAACTTCGAAAGCGGCATTAATGTACTTTAACGACAATATCGTTACTCATCCCCTCCAGCCCGCCGAAATTGTCACTGATCTGGGTGACTATCATCTCCACGGCTTCCCTTTCATCGATGGTATCTACCTCTCCCCCCAGGTAGGCCCAGCCATTGACGACAAAGGCCCACACGCCGGGAAAACTTAAGTCCAAACCCTGGGCAATGGCCTGCTGGATGATGCTGGTCAGGTAAACATCGGATTCGCCCTGTTCCTCCTCCACCAGGAGGTTGTTGGTCACCCTGCGGACACCTTCAACGTCCGATACAACCCGGGTGAGGGACTCTTTAATCCTGCTGTTCTCCACCCACCCTGACAGGTGAACCACACCCCGTTTAATCCGGACACTGACGGTACCGGTATCGACCCCTCCGGTGCGGGAAAGGGCCGCTTCTACCCCCGCGACTATATCGGCATCTGCGATGGGATGTTCTGCAACAGCCTCCAGGCGGCTTACCACATCTTTAACTCCTTTGACCCTGGCCGCCAGGTGACGGGCCAGGTCTTCATCGGCCGGGGTTTCCACCTTCCCCTCCAGGTAAACCACACCCTGTTGGACGCTAACGGCGACACCGGCCAGGCGGGTTTCCTGCCGGAACAGCCCTTTGATTTCCTCTTCCAGGTGCTTTTCGCTAATTGTATCAGCGGGGGCAACAGTCAATTCATTCTCCACCCTTTGGACGCCGTTTAAGTACTTCACGACCTCCTCAGCGAATAGTTTTTCCGCCAGTACTTCCACCACACCCCTGAGAAAAACAGTGCCCCCCCTGGTTTCAACCTTTATATCCAGGGCAGTGAGCCGCATGTGGCGGGCCAGGACGGCTTTGATCGCATCTGCAGAGAGAACCTTCTGCCTGTCACCCATCCTTCTCCCATCCTTTCCCTTAACGGTTGTCGGTGTTTATATCGGTTATGCGGCGTTAATAATCGGTGGCTAGAGCAATAGTCTGTCTGCAGGCGACAACCGGTTGTAGGGTATTATCATTTCACATCTTATAGTTCTTGTTCCCCGGTGAAGGCGTTTATATAATACCACTGGTCTTGGTCGGTGCGAAGGGCCCAGACGGGAACGGCTTCCCATTCCCGGGCGTCGTATAATTTATTGTAATACCCAAGGGTTATTTCGGCAACAGTTACTATTTCTCCTCCTTTATTTTCCTCCCGGGCAGCAGCCAGGCGCAGCAGGGCCTCGGTGGCGGGAATGATGGCCTTCTCTTCGCCGGCGGGGCCAATGGGTTCCAGGGGACGCTGCCAGAGAAATTCCACCCCCGCCTCCGATACCAGGGCCTCTACGCCGGCACTCCCCACCAGGGGCCGGTCCCGGTATACCTGCTCCATGCGGACCAAAAAGGCCTCCTCCTGGGAAATCTCCCGGATTTCCTTCAGGCGCAGTTCCTGGCCCAACTCCCGCTGGTCGGCGATGAACTTCTCGGCCCAGTGCTGCACCTCCTGTTCCGTGGAATAGGTAGAAGCCGGGGATTGGGAGTGGGAGCGGGGGTAAAGGTAACGGTAGGTGAAAATCCCGTTGGGATACACGCTCAGTTCTTCTCCGTACCGGACAAAGAGGAGTTCCCCCTGGGGTCCGGGGGTTCTGACGGTATGGACATCCTCCAGGGTACCCAGGAAGTACTGGGCCATCTTCTGGGGGTTGAGGGAGGAAACCTGAACCTGCAACAGGGGCAGGGGAGGGGTATCCCGGGGAATGGGAACGGCAACCTCAACTCCCGCCGCCGCCAGGTTATCCAGGGTCGCAGCTATTTCTTCGGGAAGTACCTGGCTAGTTGCTGCCGGGTACCGGGACATTTCTGTCCAGAGCCGGAACCCCAAAAACAGGTTCAGGGACAGGAAGGCGACAATCAGGATATCTTTGGCCCGGCTCCAGTCCATGCCGCCACCTCCTTCTCCCCTTCAGCCCCGGGCGGGCTTAAAGGCTTTCCGGTCTGGGCAGCGTAGAAGAACTGCTCACCATCTATCTCGATAATCCAGGCCGGTTCCAAAATATATTCTTTGCCTCCCTCAGGCCGGCCAAAATAGGCCAGGGAAATGTCTGTGACCACAACCTCTGCCCGGTTTCCTTCCCCCTCCTGGTCCTGCCCCCGGACAGCATCCTCCAACAGTTCCTGGGGATCGACCAGGGGGTGGGGCGGAAGGGCCAGGTAAGGCGTCACGACCAGGCGCTCATATACTACCACGCCGCCGCTGTTCACATAGAGGCTGAGGGCCGGCTCTGGCAGGCGGAGGGGAATACCCTTCTGGTATTGATAGTAGTTGATCCGGATATGCTGGCCCCCATCATGGACCTCCCCTGCTACTTCCCCGGCCCTGATCTCGGGAGGCCAGCCCCCGTGCTGTTCTACAAAGAGGCGGCCCCGCTCCCAGGCAGTGGGAAAGGAGAGGGTTGCCGTCTTTTCCTGGAGGCTGGGGAAATTGTATTCCAACGCCCCGGAGGGGTACAGGCGCAGGGCCCGCTGCCCGTCGGTGTAGATTACAGCCTCATCCCGCTCTTTAATCTTGCGGACCAGGGACATGTCGACAAAAAAAGTGCTGGCCACCGACTCTGCCGGCAGGTTCTCCACCGTCGCCCACATGACGGGCAGCTGCAGTTCTTCTGCCGGGACATAGATTCCCGGGGCAATGGTACAGCCCTCGACCTCGGGCCGCCGGTAGAGGGGCAGGTCGGCAGCACCGGGCAGGGGCAGCCTTAAATCCAGCCCCCAGGGGTAATAAGTCCCCGCCTCATCGCAAACATAGGCTTCTCCCCCGGGGGTGAGAACCAGTTTGGCCATGGCCGGTGCCGTCCCACTGTCCCCACCTTCATGGCGCAGCAGGTCATGCCAGTGGTCAAGGCTGAAGGCCAGGGGAAATTCCCACTGCCAGGTTCCCGGGGCCGTAAGATCCGGGGGGGCAGGAGCCGGTTTCCAGGAAGGGTGCAACAGCCACAGGTTTTCCTGCTGCATCCGGCCCACAACCTGTTCCCACCCCTCCTGAAAGAGTGGGGAGTCGGGCTCCAAAAGGGCAAAATTTTGGTCTTCCAGGGAAACCAGGGCCCTGATGGGAATGAGAAGATCGATGGTTTCCTTTGCGAGCCCCAACTGGACTGGATCTTCGGCGGGCGTAAGGTTGACCGCCGGCAGGGGGCGGAAACCAAACCAGAGGATACCTGTCAGGACAACACTCAGACCCACCAGGAAAATGAGGATGATAGTTTTTATCTTTTCCACAGACATAATACAACTCCCGCCTACACTGAATATACTCTGGTCCTGATGGCAGCATTTCTGGCTTCGCTCTCAGTTCTCCTCGCGAAGGTCCAAAGCCGAAGGCGACAGGCAATAACGGTTGTTTGTTATCAATAGTCGGTTGTCGGATGCTGCCGATCATTTTCCATGGACCCGCTAGGACGAAATACCGACATGCCGGTCTAACTTGAAAATACTTTGCTAGTGTGGGCGGTCTTTGACCGCTCGCGGGCGACCACAGGTCGCTTCTTGGAAGTTAGATGTTGGGGGTTAGAAGTTAGAATGGCTTCTATTGTTAACTGTCTACAGTCAACTGCTATTAGGGGGACAGTCCCCTCCCACTTTCAAACTAATAATTGTCAATTGCTATGGGCAGTGTAAAGGAGACCCGGGTTCCCTTGCCCGGTTCGCTGTCGAGGGTAATATCCCCGCCCTGGGCCCTGATGAGCTCCCGGGCGATGGAAAGGCCCAGGCCGGTGCCTCCCTGGGACCGGGAACGGGCTTTTTCCACCCGGTAAAATCTCTCGAAGATCCGGGGCTGGTCCTCCGGGGGAATACCGATGCCGGTATCGGCAACGGCAACCCGTACGTAGCCCCCTTCGGCCTCACCGGTAACAGTTATGCTGCCGCCCTCGGGGGTGAATTTGACCGCATTGCTGAGGAGGTTTTCCACCACTTGTTCCACCCGGTCCTGATCAGCCAGCACCAGGGGCAGATCGGATTCCAGCTGCAGGGATAAGCGCAAATTCTTTTTCTCCATCTCCACCAGCCACCGCCGGGCGGCATCCCGGACCAGTTCAGGCAGGGCGAGGGGCCGCTTTTCCCAGCGGACCTCTTCGTAGTCCAGCTGGGATAGCTGGAGGAGGTCCCTGACCAGCCGGGCCATCCGGTCTGTTTCCGCTGCCACCACATTCAGGAAGGGAAAGACCAGCTTCTCATCGGTAACAGCCCCGTCCAGGAGGGTCTCTACATAGCTCTTGATGGTCGTAATGGGGGTCTTTAACTCGTGGGATACATTGGCCACAAAGTCTTTCCGCATCGATTCCAGCTTTTCCTGTTCCGTAATATCATGGAGGGCGATGACGGTGCCGCTCAAATTTTCCCCCACATCCCGCAAGGGGGTGAGATGGACCTGGATAACCCGGGGATTTTTCCGGTGCACCACCAGCTGGGAGGAAATATTTTTTTTGTCTGTCCACACCTCCTCCAGCACCGGCTCCAGCTCCTCCAGTACTGGTATTTCCTTCCAGGGCCTGCCCAGGGCTTCTTCCGGTTTGAGGCCCAGCATCCGGCAGGCGGCAGGATTACTGTGGATCAGGATGCCCGTTTCGTCCAGGGCCAGGACCCCGTCATTCATATTGGTAAGGATAGCCTCCACCTTGTTTTTCTGGTGGGCGATCTCCCGCAGGTTCTCCTGGAGGCGACTGCTAAGATAATTAAAGGTCTCCCCCAGCTGGCCAATCTCGTCGGCTGAGCGGATGGTGATCCGCTGGTCGAAGTCGCCGGCCGCAATGAGGGCTGCTTTGCGGGTTACCTCCTGAATCGGTCTGGTTATGGTCCGGGCCAGGCCCGCCCCGATAATGGCGGTAATAAGGAGGGCAACGGCTGTGGCACTGAGGAGAAAGGTGCGGATATCCTGCAGGGTCCGGTCAATTTCGGCCAGGGAGCCGGATAAGTACACCACCCCGACGGTTTCCCCGCCGTCCTGGACGGGGATTGCCGCCGACATGAGCCGTTCCTGCCGGGTGGAATCCCACCGGATTCCCTGCCCTTTGATCCCCGTCAGAGCCCGACTTACCTCAGCCTGGGCCCATCTTTTTCCCAGAAGGTCGCTCCGGCCCTGGGAAGCACCGAGGACAACCCCGTTGCTGTCC
>DUVO01000108.1 GCA_012841005.1 Bacillota bacterium
CATCCCCGCCCTGAGGGTGCCCACCGCCTTCAGCTTCTTCCCTGCTTCCAGCAAAGCCCGGGGTACAGGTAAGAACTGGAAGGCCATGATCTCAACATCAGCCACCAAACGGTACACCTCTTCAGGGACGGGTACCGCCTCGGGCCCCTCTTCCTCCAGCAGGCGGTTTTGGTGCTGGAGCTCGGCCATACCCCCTTCATGGAACCAGTCGTAGGTCACCAGCCGGTAGCCATATTTTTCAAAGGGGGCGAACCCTTCTGCCATCACCTTGGAATCTATATAATCATCACCAACCAACAGGATTTTCTTCATCGCAAGTCCCCCATTTCCTGGAGAGTTTAGGTGGCAGGGCTCCACGACCGGCCAACGGGCGAAGGACATCAGGTCTTATTTTCCGGGGAGCCTTGCAACCACGACTTAGGCCCTGTTCTGGGAGCCGCACAGGTAAATCTTCTTGCGGACCACTTCCCGCATGTACTCCAGGGGTTTGGCAAAGAGGTGGGCGGCAAAGGGCGAAGGGTTCTTCTCCGCCCGGAGGAATTCCTCCAATCCCTTGCGCATGGCGACACAGAGTTCAGAATGGATGTTCAATTTGGCAATTCCCCGGGCTATGGCCTCCTTGACCTGGTCATCGGGGGTGCCGGAACCGCCGTGGAGGACCAGGGGAACTTCGGAAACCCTGTTGATGGCTTCCAGGAGTTCAAGCTCCAGTTTTGGTTCCTTTGTATATACGCCGTGGGCAGTGCCAACGGCCACGGCCAGGCAATCTACATCGGTAGCCGCAACAAAGCGCTCCACTTCCTCCGGCTGGGTCAGGACCGATTCGTCTTCATTTCCCTGGGCAGACCCCACATGGCCCAATTCGGCCTCCACAGTGATACCCCGGGGCCTGGCCATGGCCACAACCCGTTTGGTCATTTCCACATTCTCTTCGAAGGGTTTTGTAGAACCATCGATCATAACCGAGGTATAGCCGGCATTGACCGCCTTGCGCATCAGATCCAGGTCAGTACAGTGGTCCAGGTGTAAAACAACGGGCACCGTTGCTATTTCCCCCGCCTCCCAGGCCATTGCCGTCAGGTATTCCATGCCATTGTTGGGTAAGTCTACCACCAGGTTCATCAAGATTACCGGGGACCTTTCCTCCTCGGCAACCTCGATTACCGCCCGCATCATTTCGTAGTTACTGTAATCAAAGGCAGGAACACAATACTTATTTTTGCGGGCATCTTCCAACAATTCCTTCATGGGTACCAAACTCATACCAATACCTCCTTTATGATATGTAGTTCTTAAGGTAACCTTTGGTAATAGAGAAGGTTACCCGACCAGGCCTCGTACCAGGTACCGGCTGGGAAATGAGGACTCCTTCCCGGAGCCCTCCCCATAACCCTTTTCCCCCTGCCAGGTAAATTCGCTCTATACCCAGGATTTCCCTGCAAGGGATATACTTCATTTTATTATTCTACAACAAATTCTATCACCTTTAATTAAAAAGCCATTCTTACTAATGGCACCAGCCCTCCAGGTAAGGTACCCAGCGCTTTATCTCCTCCCGGGCCTTTTCTCCCACCACCGGATCCTTCCCCTCCCCGGCCCCTTTCTGGTAATCTTCGGGGGGAAAGGCAAAGATCCACTGCTCTCCATCCCGGAAAACCCAGTAGGGGTAATAGCCATCCAGGTCATGGTCGCTACCCCACCCCTGGGAATCAATGTCCCAGGGGTCATTGGCCAGATAGTATCCCTTTTCCTGCAGGTCCCGGGAAAGCCCGGCAATATCAATCCTTCCCCGCAGGGGCACCTGAACATACCCATCTTCAATCTGCGCTTCATCCTTGGGCTTGACGCCAGGACCCTTCCCCACTTTACCCACCTCCGAAACCAACCTCTTTCCCTGCTAGACTACCCAGAGGGGCGGATTCTTAAACGGGAAGCGGGGGGTTTTGGAGAAAAAAAGGGCAAGCACCATTCGGTTGTCGGTTGTCAGTAGTCGGTTGTCAGTAGTCTTTAACAGTTGACAGTGGGCAATTGACAATTATTACAGTTGAATGTAAGCGCTAGGGGCTTTAACAGTTAACGGTTGACAGTGGACGTGTTAGTTCAATTGTCGGTTATCGGGTACCGGAAGTACCCCGAAAACAGCATTGA